>JAQGMN010000143.1 GCA_028292345.1 Polaromonas sp.
TCGCGCATGACCGCCAACCCGGTGCGCTGGCGCCCTACCGCCACCGGCTTTGTGTTTGAAGGGCTGGCGCAAGGCTCCACATTCCCGTCGGCCTGGCTGGGGCCGGATGTGCGCGCCGCCGTCGCCACTGCCGTGGTCCTGGGGCCGGAACCGGTCATCGGGCCGCAGCAAATCCGCCTGGTGTCCACCTCGGACCCTTCGCGCAGCCTGGTCCTGGCCACGGACGGCATCCGGCCCTTTACGGTTCTGACGGACGGTGGCCAATGATGCTGCGCAGCCGGCTCAGACGCCCGGGCGCGCGCGGTTTCACGCTGATCGAGGTGCTGGTCGCGCTGGGCATCGTGGCGGTTGCGCTGGCTGCGGGGGTGCGGGCCACAGGCTCGCTGATGCGCAATTCGGAACGCCAGTCGGACCTGCTGCTGGCCCACCTGTGCGCTGAAAATGCGCTGGTCAATGTGCGGCTGTCGCGGCAAATGCCGGCGGTTGGCGACAACACCAGCCCTTGCGAGCAGGCCGGCCGCATCCTTTCCGTGCGGCTGTGGGTGCAGCCCACGCCCAATCCGAATTTTCTCCGGGTTGAAGCGCAGGTGCTGGACGGTACGGCGCGAATACTCGCGCTGTCGACCATCGTGGGACGGTACTGAGCATGGCGGCACGACATGCTGCTTCTCGGCGCTGGCTGCGCCCTGGGCGGGCGCGCGGCTTCACCCTGATCGAGCTGCTGGTGGCCCTGGCCGCGATGGCGCTGATGGCCGGCCTGAGCTGGCGCGGGCTCGACGGCATGACGCGGGCACAGGCGCGGATCGAGCAGCGGGCCGATGCGGTGCTGACGCTGCAGGCCGGCCTCACGCAATGGTCGGCCGACCTGGACGCATTGGCGCAGTTGCCCCGCACGCCAACGCTGGACTGGGACGGGCGCGGACTGCGGATTGTCCGGCGCAGCACGGTGCGGCCTGGCGACGGCCTGCTGGTGGTGGCCTGGTCGCGGCGCAATGTGAACGGCACCGACCAGTGGCTGCGCTGGCAGTCGCCGCCGCAACTGTCCCGGGCCGCCTTGCAAACCGCCTGGGAGCGCGCCGCCCAGTGGGCGCAGAACCCGGGCGATGCCGAGAAAAGGGACGAAGTCCTCATCACGCCGCTGGCGCAGTGGCAGATCTTCTACTTTCGCGGCAATGCCTGGACCAATCCCCTGTCCAGCGACAACGCCACCGTACCGGTGACGCCGATTCGCAGTCCTCCCCAGCCGGTCGACACGGACCTGGCGCTGCCCGATGGCGTCCGGCTGGTGCTGACCCTGCCCGCCGGCGAAGGCATCCAGGGCACCCTCACGCGCGACTGGGTGCGACCGGCGCTGGCGGGCCCCAAATCATGAGGCCGGGTGAAAAATTTCCGGCACGTCCCGGCGCGCCGGCGGCTGCAAGCCAGGCCCGCCAGGCGGGCGCAGCCCTGCTGACGGCGATGCTGACGGTGGCGCTGGTGGCCAGCCTGGCGGCCGGCGCCCTGTGGCAGCAGTGGCGCAGCGTGGAAGTCGAGGCCGCCGAGCGCGCGCGCGTGCAGTCGCTCTGGCTGCTGACCGGCGCGCTCGACTGGGCACGCCTGATCCTGCGCGAGGATGCGCGCGAGAATGCCCGCTCGGGCGGCGCCGACTACCTGTCCGAACCCTGGGCCGTGCCGCTGGAAGAAGCCCGGCTGTCCACCTTTCTGGCGGCCGACAAGAAGAGCGACCCGGACGCCGACGCCAGCGCTTCGCAAAGTTTCCTGTCGGGGCTGATCACCGACCTGCAGTCGCGCCTGAACGTCACCAACCTGGTGGACAGCGGCGGCAAGGTGTCCGAGCCGTCGGTGAACACCTTTGCCAAACTGTTCCAACTGCTCGGGCTTCCCCCCGGGGAGTTGCAGATGCTGGTGGAAAACCTGCGGCTCGCGCTGGACCCCAGCCCTGAAAATGCGGCAAACCCGCAGGCACCCCTGATGCCGCAGCGCATCGACCAGCTGGTCTGGCTGGGCCTGTCGCCGCCGAGCCTGGCCGCTCTGCGGCCCTTCATCACCCTGCTGCCGGTGCGCACCCCGGTGAACCTGAACACCGCCAGCGCCACCGTGCTGTCGGCCAGCATTCCTTCGCTGGAAATGGGGCAGGCCCAGCGGCTGGTGACCCTGCGCCAGGCGAATCACTTCAAGACGCTGGCCGAAGTGACCGCGCAGCTCGGCCAGACCGCCGTGCCGCTCAATGCCGCGCAGCACAGCGTCAATTCACGTTTTTTCGAGGTCCAGGGGCGGCTGCGGCTGGACCAGGCGGTGGTCGAGGAACATTCGGTGGTGCAGCGCGACGGTCTGGAGGTCAAGACCCTGTGGCGCGACCGGGGCGCTGCGGCGCCTTGACATGACCCCCCTACAATGGCCCCCTTGAATTCAAGCATGACTACCCTGATCGTCACCCTTCCCCGGGCGCTTCCGACTGCCGCCCTGCTCTGCGAGGGCGTTCTCAGCGATGACGGGCGCACCGTTTTGCGCGCCGTCCAGGCGCCTGCAACGCTGTTGCCCACGCCCTCCGGCGCCGACATCGTGGCGGTGGTTCCCGCCTGCCGCCTGTCCTGGCACCGGCTTGCCCTGCCCCGGGGCGCCCTCAAGGGAGGGCTGTTCCAGGATGCCAACGCCGGGCGGCTGCGCGCCGTGCTCGACGGGCTGCTGGAAGACAGCGTGCTCGACGAGACCAGCCAGCTGCATTTCGCCATCGAGCCCAAGCCGGGCGCGGACGAACCCGTGTGGGTCGCGGCCTGCGACAGGGCCTGGCTGCATGCCTGGCTGGCCATGCTGGCGCAGTCGGGCCGGCCGGTCGCGCGCATCGTTCCCGAACTGGCGCCGACCTCCGGCGATGCCGCCGCCTCGCTGCATGTCACCGGCACGCCCGACCAGCCCCAGCTGATGCGCACCGGACCCGACGGCGTGACGCTGCTGCCGCTGTCGGTGGCCAGCGCCACGCTGATGGCCTGGCCGGAAGACGCCGAAGTGCTGGCCGAACCCGGCGTTGCCGCACTGGCGGAACATTTCTTCAACCGTCCGGCGCGGCTGCAGACGCCGCCCGAGCGCTGGCTGGCGGCTGCGCAGTCGGACTGGGACCTGGCGCAGTTCGACCTGCTCTACACCCGGGGCACCCGCACCCGCAAGCATCTGTCGGCCATGCTGTCCTCGCTGTTCAGGGCGCCGCGCTGGCGTGCAGCCCGCTGGGCCAGCGTGGCCCTGGTGGCGGTCAATGTGGTCGGCCTGCAGGCCTGGGCCTGGAAAGAAGAGGCTGCGCAGGCTTCCCAGCGCGCCGCCATCCGCAACCTGCTGACCACCACGTTTCCCGAGGTGCGCGTGGTCGTCGATGCGCCGGTGCAGATGGCCCGCGCGCTGTCCGACCTGCAACGCCGCAACGGCGTCGCCTCTTCGGCCGACATGGAAACCATGCTGGGCCATTTTCAAGCTGCAGCGCCCGATATATCGACGCCTACAGCTATTGAATTCATAGCAAACGAGCTTCGCCTGAAAGGGCTTTCCCCCTCGGCTTCCGCGCTGGCCGAAAGCGCGGCACGGCTCAAGCCCCGGGGCTACAGCCTGCGCATGGAGGGCGATGGCCTGACGATGAAAGAGGAGCGTTTTCCATGAGCCTGACAAGCGCCCTGGCGCCTCTGCAAGCGCGCTGGACCCGATTGCCGGGCCGCGAAAAAAACGGCATCCGGCTGGCCGGCCTGCTGATCCTGTCCTTTCTGCTCTGGCAATTGAGCGTCGGGCCGGCGCTGGGCACCTTGCGCACCGCCGACGTCCAGGCCAGGGCGCTGGGCGCGCAGCTGCAGGCGATGCAGGCGATGCAGCTGCAGGCGCAGGCCGTCCAGAAGCAGCCTGCGCTGGGCTTTGACGAGGCGGTGCGCGCCCTGACCGCTGCCACCAAGCAGACGCTGGGCGCCAGCGCCCAAGTGGTCGTGGCAGGCGAACGCGCCAGCATCACCGTCAAGGACGCCAGCCCCGATGCGCTGGCGGAGTGGCTGACGCAGGCGCGCCTGAATGCCCGATCGGCGCTGGTCGAAGCCCGTCTGGTGCGCGCCTCGACACCAGGCGGCCTGGTCTGGAACGGCGTGCTTGTGATGGGCCTGCCGGCCCGCTAGCCAGACCATGCCGTATCCGACGAACACCGCCAGCCCTGCCTTGGCCACTGCCCCGTGGCGCTGGGCAGCGGCGGGCGCCCTGGGCGGCCTGGTGCTGGCGCTGGGCCTGTTTGCCCCGGCACGCTGGCTGGCGGCGCTGGTGCTGCAGGCCAGCGGCGGCCATGCCGTGCTGTCGGCGCCCCGGGGCAGCTTCTGGCAGGGCTCGGGGCAGCTGGTGCTGTCGGGAGGCGCTGGCAGCCTCGATGCCGTGGCCCTGCCCGGGCAGGTGAGCTGGCGCATCCGCCCGGCCTGGACCGGCATGAATCTTCAACTTTATGCCGACTGCTGCATGCAGCAGGCATGGCGGCTGCAGGCCCGGCCGGCGGGCTGGGGCGGCCTGCAGCTGGCGTTGTCCGACAGCCAGTCGCAATGGCCCGCCGCCCTGCTCACCGGCCTGGGCACGCCATGGAACACGGTGCAGGCGCAAGGCCGGCTGGCGGCCTCGACCCAGGGCTTGAACGCCCGGTGGACACAAGGCCGGCTGGCGCTGGCAGGGCGGCTGCAGATTGACGCGCTGCAGATTTCCTCGCGGCTGTCCACGCTGCGGCCCATGGGCAGCTACCGCCTCACGCTGACGGGCGGCAGCCCGCCCGCGCTGGCGCTGAGCACCCTGGACGGCAGCCTGCAGCTCACCGGCCAGGGCCAGTGGGTCGGCCAGCGCCTGCGATTCAATGGCGCTGCCAGCGCCTCACCCGAAAGCGTCGACGCGCTCTCGAATCTCTTGAACATCATCGGACGGCGCAACGGCGCAACGGCCGTCATCACAGTAGGTTAACGCCGCATGAAACAACATTTGAACTTCAAACAACACCAGCTAGCTATTTTTTCAATAGCAGGAAGCGCCCTGCTGACGTGCGCAACAGGCATATTTCCTTCAAATCTGCAGGCGCAGCCGCAAGTTGCCAGGCCGGCAGCCGAAGGCCGGCGCGGCGAGGCCATCACGCTGAACTTCGTCAATGCCAACATCGACGCGGTGGCCCGCACCATGGCCACGCTGACGGGCCGCAACGTGGTGGTCGATCCGCGCGTCAAGGGCACGATCACGCTGACGACCGAGCGCCCGGTCAGCCCGGCCGTGGCCTACAACCAGTTCCTGTCCATCCTGCGCCTGCAGGGATTCACCGTGGTCAACGCGGCCGGCCTGGACAAGATCGTCCCCGAAGCCGATGCCAAGCTGCAGGGCGGCGCCGTGTCGACCAACGTGCCGGTCGGCGGCGGCCAGATCGCCACGACGATCTTCAAGCTCAGCTTTGAAAATGCCAACAACCTGCTGCCCATCCTGCGGCCGCTGATCAGCCCGAACAACACCATCAACGTCAACCCCGGCAACAACTCGCTGGTGATCACCGACTATGCCGACAACCTGAACCGCCTGGGCCGCATCATTTCGGCGCTGGACGTGGCCAATGCCACCAATGTCGAGCTGATCCCGGTGCGCTATGCGTCGGTGACCGACCTCGCGCCGCTGCTGACGCGGCTGCTCGACAACAGCGCCAGCGGCGGCGTGGTGACGGCCGAGGCCAGCTACAAGACCACCGTCCTCGCCGAGCCGCGCAGCAATTCGCTGATCGTCCGCGCCGCCAACGGCGCCCGGCTGGAGCTGGTGAAGTCGCTGCTCAAGACCCTGGACACGCCGACCATGAACGGCCCGAACGGCGACGCCGGCAACATCTACGTGGTCTACCTGAAGAATGCCGAAGCCACCAACCTGGCCACGGTGCTGCGCGCCTCCATGGCCGGAACCGGCGGCAGCGGCTCGACCGGCCAGGCAACGCCGCAGATGGGCAATCCCTCGGCGGGCAATGCAGCGGCCATGAACACCGGGGCACAGGCGGGCACGGCAGGCGGCATGGGCCAGCCCAGCAGCGCGGCGACCGCGCCCATCACGCCGAGCGCGGGCCCTTCGACCGGCGGGCAGATCCAGGCCGACCCGGCAACCAATTCGCTCATCATCACCGCCTCCGAGCCGCAATACCGGCAACTGCGCGCGGTGATTGAAAAGCTCGATGCCCGGCGGGCGCAGGTGTATGTGGAAAGCCTGATTGCCGAAGTCAACATGGACAAGGCCGCCGAGTTCGGCATCCAGTGGCAAGGGCCCATCGGCGGCAGGGGCGACAGCCTGATCGGCCTGCTGGGGACCAACTTCGGCGCGGGTGGCAAGAACATCATCAACCTGGCCACGCAGGCCGGCGTAGCGGGCAGCACGGTGGCGCCCAGCACCGGCCTGAACCTGGGCGTGGCGGCGCGCAGCAACGGCGTGTATTTCCTCGGTTTCCTGGCCAACTTCCTGCAGACCTCGGGCGCCGGCAACATCCTGTCAACCCCCAACCTCATCACGCTGGACAATGAAGAGGCCAAGATCGTCATCGGCCAGAACGTGCCGTTCGTGACCGGGCAGTTCACCAACACCGGCAGCGGCGGCGGCGCCAACGGCAGCGTCAACCCCTTCCAGACCATCGAGCGCAAGGACGTCGGACTGACCTTGCGGGTCAAGCCGCAGATCAGCGAGAACGGCACGGTCAAGATGGCGATCTTCCAGGAAGTCTCCAGCGTCCAGCCGGGTTCGATCAATTCCGCCACCGGCCTGATCACCAACAAGCGCACGATCGAGTCGCATGTGCTGGTCGAGGACGGCGCGATCATCGTGCTCGGCGGGCTGCTGCAGGACGAATACTCGGGCAACCAGGACAAGGTGCCCGGCCTGGGCGACGTGCCGGTGTTCGGCAACCTGTTCAAGTCCGAGAGCCGCAGCCGCAGGAAAACCAACCTGATGGTCTTCTTGCGGCCCGTGGTGGTGCGCGACGGCGCCTCGACCAATGCCCTGTCGATGGACCGCTATGACCTGATGCGCACCACCCAGCAGCAGTCGCAGCCGGTCAACAGCAGCCTGGTGCCGGTCAATGAATCGCCGGTGCTGCCGCCCCTCAATCCCACTCCTACTCCGGCGCCTGCGCCTGGGGCGGCGCCAGCCAGTCCTGTGGCCCGGCCCCTGTTCCAGACGGCGCCGCTGCCCATCGTGAACGACCGATAAGCATGGAACATCCCGCCCGCTACCCCTTGCCTTATGCGTTCGCGCGCAGCCAGCAGTTGCTGCTGGAGGACTTTGGCGGCGACCTGACGCTGTGGCTGCACAGCCTGGGCACGCCCGAAACGGCTGGCGCCATCAGCGAGGTGATGCGCAAGTTCGAGGTCCAGCACATCAGCATCGAGGCGTCCGAGCTGCTCCAGCAGCGCATCAGCGCCGCCTACTCCCAGAGCGAATCGAGCGCGGCCACCGTCATCAGCGAGGTCGAGAGCGACGTCGACCTGTCGCGCATGATGCAGGCGCTGCCGGCCATCGAGGACTTGCTGGAAACGTCCGACGACGCGCCCATCATCCGCATGCTCAACGCGCTGCTGACCCAGGCCGCGCGCGATGGCGCCAGCGACATCCACATCGAGCCCTACGAGCGCCATTCGGCCGTGCGCTTCCGGGTCGACGGCTCGCTGCGCAATGTGGTGCAGCCCAACCGGGCACTGCATGCCGCGCTGATCTCGCGCCTGAAGATCATGGCCGAGCTCGACATTGCCGAAAAACGCCTGCCGCAGGACGGACGCATCTCGCTGCGCATCGGCACGCGGGCCGTCGATGTGCGCGTCAGCACCCTGCCCAGCGCCCATGGCGAGCGCGCCGTGCTGCGTCTCCTGGACAAGAGCGGCGACCGGCTCAACCTGGAGGCCGTCGGCATGCAGGGCGATGTGCTGAGCCGCTTCGAGCACCTGGTGGCCCAGCCGCACGGCATCATCCTGGTGACCGGCCCGACCGGCTCGGGCAAGACCACCACGCTGTACGCGGCGATGGAGCGGCTGGACACCCGGCGCCAGAACATCATGACGGTCGAGGACCCGATCGAGTACGAGCTGGCCGGCGTCGGCCAGACGCAGGTCAATGCCAAGATCGACCTGGACTTTGCCAAGGCGCTGCGCGCCATCCTGCGCCAGGACCCGGACGTGATCATGATCGGCGAGATCCGCGATTTCGAGACCGCGCAGATCGCCATCCAGGCCTCGCTCACCGGCCACCTGGTGCTGGCCACGCTGCACACCAACGACGCCGCCAGCGCCGTCACGCGCCTGACCGACATGGGCATCGAGCCGTTCCTGCTCAGCTCGTCGCTGCTCGGCGTGCTGGCGCAGCGGCTGGTGCGCAAGGTCTGCGTGCATTGCCAGGGCGCCGGCTGCGCCACCTGCGGCCAGACCGGCTACCAGGGACGCACCGGCGTGTTCGAGCTGCTGGCGACCAACGACGCCATCCGGGCGCAGATCCACCACCAGGCAGCAGAGGCCGACCTGCGCGAAGCCGGGCTCAAGAACGGCATGACGCTGATGCGAGATGACGGCGAGCGGCTGGTGCTGGCCGGCATCACCACCCGCGAAGAACTCGTTCGCGTGACCAGAGATTAGATGACCCCCACGCTTGCCACTTCGTGT
>JAQGMN010000302.1 GCA_028292345.1 Polaromonas sp.
GCCAGGCAGGCACCGGCCAGGGCCAAGGCCTCGCTAAGGGCCTGCTGCAGCGTGGCCAGCGGCGTGCCCCGGTCGCAGCCCAGGCCTACTGCGAGCTGCATCGGCGCAGCGCTCATGCCGTTTGCGGCGGGCGGTACACCACCAGCCGCTCATTGAGCTGCTGCCAGCGCTCGGCCGTCACCTCGGCATGGGTGATCCACAGCACCGCCTTGAAGCGGGTCAGGTCCACATCGTCAAAACTGCTGAACTTGTGGATGGTCGCAGGCAGCGGCGTCGGCCGGGTCCACCAGCCGGGGCTGCCGGCTTCCTGCACCACCGCAATCGGCTCGCCGTTGACGACATGGGCCGAAACGCGGGTGATGTTGAGCTTGGGTGCCTCGACCTTCCAGCCGAGTTCGCGGCCCAAAATATCGACTGCAATGGTCTTGCCCACATCGGACGCGGTGGTCAGCACGGCGGTGGCGCACAGCAGCAAAGCGACCTGTTCGGCCATGGCGTTGGCGCCGCCGACATGGCCCGACAGCACCGGAATGACGAACTGCCCGGCATCATCGACCACCACAACGCCGGGGTCTTCGTCCTTGCTTTTCAGATGCGGCGCAATCAGCCGCACCACCGCGCCCAGCGAGACAAAGAAAACCACTTGGTCGAACTCGGTGAACAGCGTGGCGATTTCATCGCGAAAGGCGCCGCTGTAGGCACGCACCGGGTTGGGCAGGCCGGCCATCAGACTCACGAATTTTTCAGCCACGCAGACGCTGGCATGCGGCAACTTGCGCGCCAGTGCGGCGGTTTGCTCCGCGCCGTGCTTGGTGATGGCGACCAAGACGACGCGCACGGCGGAGTTTGTAAGTGGCAAGGGGTTCATGGTCATCCTAGGGTTTCCTCTTCGATTTCAGTGCTGGTTTTCTTGCGGCAGCCGCGCTGCATGTCGCCGCGCGCGCGCCCCGGATTTTTCACCAGCAGCAGCGACAGGTAGTTGACCGTCGTGCCCTTGAGTTCGGCCACGTCATGCACGATGCGCTCGACGGGCGAGCCGGCTTTTTCAATGAACCGGCTGTGCAGCAAGAGGCCCCGGCGCGCCAAGAGGTCGATCAGGTCGTCCAGCAGCGGCTTGACCTTCATCAGCACCAGCGTGTCGAAGTCGTCGAGCATTTTTTCAACCGCGGCAATGCCGTAGGCGGCGGGCACGATGGCGATGGTGTCGTCCTGCTCGGACAGCGGCATCTGCAGCCGGGCGCAGGCCGCGTTGAACGATGTCACGCCGGGCACGATGTCGATCTTGGCGCCGGCATCGAGCTGGCGCAGCACGCGCGCCAGGTAGCAAAAGCTGGCGTAGGTGGAGGCGTCGCCTTCGACCAGGAACAGCACGTCCTGGCCGGTTGCCAGCAGCGCCTTCACCGTTTCAGCGGCCTTGAGCCAGTGGCGGGCCAGTTTTTCGACATCGTGGGTCATCGGGAACAGCAGCGGCTGGTGCTGCGCAGGCAGTACCAAGCCGGCCCGCAGCGCAATGTCGAGCGCGTAGCTTTCCTTGCGCAGGCTGCGCACCGGGTAAGTCCACACGGCATCAGGACGCTCCAGCAAGGCCCAGGCGCGGCGGGTGATCAGGCCCGGATCGCCGGGGCCCAGGGACACGCCGAACAGGCGGCCGGGGACAACGGAGGGCGAAGCAGCGTGAAGTTCAGTCATCATTCTTTTCCGTTACAGCTGTTTTTTGCACTGTGACCTTTTGCGCGCACACCAGCCACACCGGGTTTTCGGCCGCCATGCGGTTCATGTGCAAAATCGGCTTGCTGCGCGAGGCCTGCAGCTGCAGCACGTCCCAGGCCACGCCGAGCGACTTGAGCGTTTCGACGGCCACGGCCAGGTTTTCCAGCGTGACGAAGTTCATCACCAGCCAGCCCTCGGGCTTGAGGCGCTGCAAAACTAAACGGATCAGCTCGGCCAGTTCGCCCCCTGAGCCGCCAATAAACACCGCATCCGGGTCAAGCCAGTGCTGCAGGCCTTCAGGCGCTTTGCCATGCACCAGCGTGTGGTTGCTAAGGCCAAGTGCCCGGCGGTTGGCGCGCACGATCGCGTTGTCATCGACGTTTTTCTCTATTGCGTACACATGGCCCTGACTGCACAGGCGCGCCGCCTCCAGGCCCACGGAGCCCGAGCCCGCGCCGATGTCCCAGACCACGCTGCCGGCGCGCAGCTGCATGCGGGCCAGCGACACCACGCGCACTTCGTTCTTGGTGATCAGGCCTTTTTCCGGGTAGCGCTGCTGGTAGCTCGCATCTAGCAGGCCCAGCAGCACCGGCGTCGGGCGCGGGCGGGTGCGCCACAGCAGCACCACGTTCGGGTCGGCAAACGGCATCTGCGCCGCGGCGGTGATGGCCATGCCGCTGACGATGCGTTCCTCGGGCTGGCACAGGCGCTCGGCCACGGCCATCTCGAAAGCATCGGCCAAGCCTTCCGTGACCAGCATGCGGGCGATGCGGTCGGGCGTGTTCGCGGGGCTGGTCAAAATGGCCAGCCGGTCGTTCTGGCGAATGTCGCGCAGCAGCGCGTACAGGCCATGGCCGGGCTCGGCGCCTTCTACCCAGTCACCCGCGTCCTTGCTGTGGACGGATGAAAACTTCATGTCCTGCCACGGCAGGCCCAGCCGGGCGCAGGCCAGCTGCAGCGTCGAGACATTGGGAATGACCTCGATCGCCTCGATGCACAGGCGCGACGCCAGGTAAGCGGCAATGCCGTGGCACAGCGGGTCGCCGGTGGCCAGCACCACCACGCGCTGGTTTTCGCTCTGGGCAGTGCGAATCCATTCGGGCACTTGCTGCAGCGCGCCGGTCAGGTCGCATTGCTGCGCCAGCGGGCTGATGTGTCCGGCAAACAGCCGCAGCGCGCGCGCGCCGCCAATCACCAGTTGCGCCTGCTGCAAATGCGCCAGCGCGGCGCGGCCCAGGCTGGCCGCGCCGTCGTCGAGCACGCCGATGACCCGGCATTTTTCAATCAAAGGAATAGATTCAGAATTCAAGGGGCCTC
>JAQGMN010000187.1 GCA_028292345.1 Polaromonas sp.
CTGCCGGTTGGGTTTTTTCGGCCAGCACCGCAGTATTTATAGCAAAACAGCGTGTTTGCGCAATGCGGTCAAGCATGTGCTGCTATCAAATCAGGACTGGCGTGCCAGTCTTGTCCAGCCGCAAGGCCGCATGGGGCTGGATTTTCAATCCAGCGTGACGCCCGAACCCTTGACCACCTTGCCCAGGCGAACGGTTTCCTTTTTGATCAACTCGCTGAACTGCGCCGCCGTGCCACCCACCACCGGCGTTCCCAGCGCTTCCCATTTCTTGTGGAACTCGGGCTCCTTGAAGATGGCGTTGAGCGTGCTGTTGAGCTTGTCGATCACCGGCGCCGGCGTGCCGGTTCGCACGGCTATGCCATGCCAGCCGGTGAATTCGTAACCGGCCACGCCGGCCTCGGCCATCGTCGGCACACTGGGCAGCAGCGGGCTGCGCCTGGCCGAGGTCACGGCCAGCGGCGTGAGCTTGCCGGTCTGGATGTAGGGCAGCGAGCTGCCCAGAATGTCGAACATCACATTCACCTGGCCGCCCAGCAGGTCGTTGAGCGCCGGGCCTGCGCCACGGTAGGGGATGTGGGAAATCTTGATGTCCATCTGCGTGTTGAACAACTCGCCGGCCAGGTGCTGCGGCGTGCCGTTGCCGGCCGATGCAAAGCTCAGGTCCTTGCTGGACTTGGCGAGCGCCACCAGTTCCTTGACGGTTTTCACGCCCAGCCTGGGATTGACTTCGAGCACCAGCGGAAACGCTGAAATCTGGATCACCGGCGCCAGGTCGGTCAGCGGATTGAAAGGCATGCTGCGAAACAGCGTCGAATTGACCGCCATCGGCCCGCTGGCGGCCAGCAGCAGCGTGTGCCCGTCGGCGGGCGACTGTTTGGCGACTTCGGCGCTGCCCAGGTTGCCGCCGGCGCCGCCCTTGTTGTCGACGATCACGGTGACGCCCAGGCGGTTTTGCAACTCGACACTCAGCAGCCGCGCCATCAGGTCGGTCGGGCCACCGGGCGGGTAGGGCACCACAAAGCGGATGGTCTTGCTGGGGTAGCTGTCCTGTGCCTGGCTGGCCAGCGGCACCAGCATGCCCAGGGTCATGGCAGCGCCCAGCGTGGCGCCCAGTTGGAGTAAAGCGGTGCGTTTCATGGGGTTGTCTCCTTGTGGTTGAAATGCTCAGGCCGCGGCAAAGCGCTGGCGTATGTCCTGCGCTGTGGCCAGCGGACGGCCCAGGCTGAAGGCGGCTTCTGCGGCCTGCCGTACCAGGGCCGCGTTGTCGGGTGCGGCCTGGCCGTTTTTAAGCTGGAGGTTGTTCTCGAAACCCACCCGGACATGGCCGCCCAGGGCAGCGGCGGCGGTCACGCAGGCATGCTCGGTGGCGCCAAAGGCGCAGACCGCCCAGGGCTCCGGCCCGGTGTGGGCATGCACGAAGGGCACCAGGTCGCGCGGGCTGGAGGTCTGCCCGGCGGTGTAGCGGCCCAGCACGAACAGCAAAAACCACGGCGCCTCGGGAACCACGCCGCGCCCCTGCAGGGCTTGCCAGCGCTGCAGGTCGGCCACGTCGTACAAAATAACCTGCGTCATCACCCGCTCGCGCGCCAGCCAGCCAAAAAATGCCGCCAGGCCGGCTTCGCCGATGGCGGGCTGGTCCAGTTCCCGAATTGAGACCGACACCGCTTCGGGGCGCAGCGCCCGCACCATGGCGATCTGTTCGGGCGCCTGGTACACGCGGGCCGCTTCGCTGGTGATCTGCAGCACCATGGCGTCGCCCACGGCGGACCTGACGGCCTGCAGGGCATCGCGGTAGCCCTGCACATCCAGGCTGTGCCGGCCCTGCGCATCGCGGATGTGCAGGTGCAGCATGGCGGCGCCCGCGTCCAGGCAGGACTTGGCGGTGCCAGCCAGGCTGGCGGCGGTCAGCGGAACGGCGGCGTGGTCATGCGCCTGCTTGTAGGCGCCGTTGGGCGCCACGGTGATGATGAGCGGATCAAAGGTCATGGGGTGGGCGATCAAAAGGTCGTGTCGATTGGGGGAAGTTCATCGGCCAGCAGGTCCAGCCCCTGCTGCAGCAGGCGGTCGTAGCGCGCGCGTTCCGCCAGGCGGCGCGCTTCGGGCCATCCGTAGAAACCGGCACCGGTCTTCATGCCCAGCCGGTTGGCCTTGACATGGTCCTGCAGCACCCTGGCCGGCTCGGTGGCGCTGGAAAGGCTGGGGTACATGGAGGCGGCGGCGGCGCAGTGCACGTCCAGTCCGGCATGGTCGCGCTGCAGCACCGGGCCGGCGGCCAGGTAGCGAAAGCCGAAGCCGAAGCGCACGGCCGCGTCCACGTCCTCGGGCGTGGCAATGCCTGCGTCGATCATGGCAAAGGCCTCTCGGGCCAGCGCATGCTGCAGGCGGTTGGCCAGAAAGCCGGGCTTGTCCTTGCGCACCAGCACCGGCACGCTGCCGCAGCCGCGCATGAAGGCGCACAGGCTGTCGGCCAGTGCCGGGTCGGAGTCCGGTCCGCACACCACCTCCACCAGCGGCACCAGGTGCGCCGGCATGAAAAAGTGCAGTCCCAGCATGCGCTGGCGGGACGCCAGCCCCTGGGCAATCGCGCTGATCGGAAAGCTCGAACTGTTGCTGGCCAGAACCGCGGAAACCGGCGCATGGGCCACCAGCTCGGCGAACAGTTGCTGCTTCATCGGCAGGTTTTCGGGAATGCATTCCACCACCAGCGCCACGTCGTCCCAGGCCACGGAGGGCAGCGCGGGCACTGCCGTCACCCCGTCGGCGCGGCGTTCCAGCCCGAGCGGTATCAGGCCTTGCCGCACATGGGCCTGGAGCTGCGCGCTTGCCTTCGTTCGGATCAATCACCGTGACGCGGCAGCCGCCGCGCGCCAGCACGACGGCCACATCGGCCCCCATGGCGGCGCCGCCGACAACCACGGCATGGACGTTTTGGAGATGAGCGGGAAGCAGTTTCAAGGGAGGTCCTCTCAAAAAAACAAAACAGGAAGGCTGGTTTTCGGGCAAGTCTAGAAGGCAGGCATTGCCTCGTCCAGCCGTATTTATCGATAAACTGATTCGCCATGCAGATCAATTGGTCCCTTCGCGAACTCGATGTTTTCCTGGCCCTGGCCGCCACCCTGAGCTTTCGCCGCACCGCCGCGCAGGTCAACTTATCGCAGTCCGCCGTTTCGGGCGTTGTCACGCGGCTGGAGGAAACACTGGCGGTGCGGCTGTTCGACCGGACCACGCGGCATGTGCAGCTCACGGCGACCGGACAGGTGTTTGCCGAGCAGGCGCTGCTGCTGCGCGCCCAGACCGACGAGGCGGTGCGCGCGGTTCGCAGCGTGGTGGAACTGCAATCGGGCAAGGTGACGCTGGCCGCGCTGCCTTCGCTGGCCGCCACCGTGGTGCCTGCCGCCTGCGCCCGCTTCAGCGCCCTGCACCCGGGCATCGAGTTCCGGATCATGGACACGCTGTCGGGTCCGGCCTTTGACCTGGTGCGCGCGGGGCAGGTGGATTTCGCGCTGACGGCGGCCAATCCGGCCTATGCCGACCTGGACTACCCGCCGCTGGCCTGCGATGGCTTTGTCTTGCTGATTCCGCCCGGGCACGCGCTGGCGAAAGGACAAGGACCGCTGGGCTGGATCGACGTGGCCGCGCTGACGCACATTTCGATGCCGCTGCCCGCCAGCGTGCGCCAGTATGCGGACGCCGCGCTGCTGCAGCACCGCTTGCGCTTTGCGCCGACCTACGAGGTCGAGCACCTGGCCACCATCACCGCCATGGTCGCCTGCGGGCTGGGGGTTGCCGCGCTGCCGGAACTGGCGGCGGCGGTGGCGCCCCAGCCCGGCGTGGTGCGCCGCCGGCTGGTCGAGCCTGACATTTCCCGTCCGATCAGCCTGGTCGCCCGGCGCAACCGCAGCCTGTCTCCTGCTGCAACCGCCCGGGTGGACATGCTGCGCGAAGAGATGGTGCGGGTGGTGCCACCGCCCCATAAGGTGGCCAAAAAGTCCCCACCCGTGGGCGCGCCTGCACGGTAAGCCTTTGAAAATAAAGGGTAAACCCTTGAATCTCTTAGAAAGCGAACCCTAGAAAGTTGTGGGGATTTGCTTGCGTGGGGTGAAACTGCTGCAAAATAGAACGACCGTTCTTTTATTGCCTTAATCCATGTCCGTCAGTTCATCTCCCGTCAAAAGCGCCAGCGCCTCCCCTGAACGGGGTGCGTCCAAAAGCGCGCAAAAAGGCCAGCAGACCAAGGCAGCCATCGTGGAAGCGGCCCTGGGGCTGTCGACGCAGATCGGCCTGGACGGCCTGAGCATCGGCGTGTTGGCCGAGGTGATGCACATGAGCAAATCGGGCGTGTTCGCCCATTTCGGCTCGCGCGAGGAACTGCAGATTTCCGTCGTGCGTGAATACCATGCCAGGTTCGAGGAAGAGGTCTTCTTCCCGGCGCTGCAGCAGCCGCGCGGTCTTCCGCGCCTGCATGCCATGTTCGACAACTGGATGAACCGGACGTCGGTGGAGATCGATTCGGGCTGCATCTACATCAGCGGCGCCGTCGAATTCGACGACCGGCCCGGCCCGGTGCGCGACGCCCTGGCCGACTCGGTGCGGTCGTGGCTGGCCGCGATGCACCGTGCCGTGGTGCAGGCGACCGAAGCAGGCCATTTTCACCGCGGCACCGATGCGCACCAGGTGGTGTTCGAGATCCATGGACTGATCCTGGCGCTGCACTACGAGGCCCGTTTCCTGAAGACGCCCGGCTCCATTGCCCGGGCCAAGACCGCCTTTGACGGCATGGTGGCGCGCTACGGCAGCGCCGCCACGCCCGCCAGCACCGCTTCCTCGGTACCGCCAAACCCTTTTTCCAAACCTGCTTGACCCCTTAAACCAAAGGATTTCCATGCCCCAGTACAACCCGCCCCTGCGCGACATGCAGTTCGTCATGCACGAAGTGCTCAAGGTCACCGACGAGCTGAAGGTCCTGCCGCCGCATGCCGACATCGACGCCGACACCATCAACGCGGTGCTGGAAGAGGGTGGCAAATTTGCCACGGATGTGACGTTTCCGCTCAACATCAGCGGCGACCAGGAAGGCTGCACGCTGGACCGCGCGACCCATGAAGTGACAGCGCCCAAGGGTTTCAAGGAAGCCTATGCGAAGTATGTGGAAGGCGGCTGGGCTGCATTGAGCTGCGATCCCGAGTACGGCGGCCAGGGCCTGCCCTTCGTGGTCAACCAGTGCTTCTACGAAATGCTGAACTCGGCCAACCAGGCCTGGACCATGTACCCCGGCCTGTCGCATGGCGCCTACGAGGCACTGCATGCGCACGGCACCGACGCGCAGAAAAAGCTGTATTTGCCCAAGCTGGTCAGCGGCGAATGGACCGGCACCATGTGCCTGACCGAGCCGCACTGCGGCACCGACCTCGGCATGCTGCGCACCC
>JAQGMN010000193.1 GCA_028292345.1 Polaromonas sp.
CTGCCGCACATCCTGATGCGCTTCTTCACCGTGCCGAGCGCCAAGGAAGCGCGCAAGTCGGTGATGTGGGCGACCGGCTGGATCGGTTACTTCTACCTGCTGACCTTCATCATCGGCTTTGGCGCCATCACCTTCGTGCTGACCAACCCGTCCTTCCTGGACGCCAAGGGCGGCCTGATCGGCGGCGGCAACATGGCGGCCATTCACCTGGCCAACGCCGTGGGCGGCAACGTGTTCCTGGGCTTCATCTCGGCCGTGGCGTTTGCCACCATCGTCGCGGTGGTCGCCGGCCTGACCTTGTCGGGCGCCTCGGCGGTTTCCCATGACCTGTATGCCACCGTGATCAAGAAGGGCAAGGCCGACAGCGCGTCGGAACTGCGCATCTCGAAAATCACCACCGTTGCCCTGGGCGTGATTGCCGTGGTGCTGGGCATTGCCTTCGAGAAGCAGAACATCGCCTTCATGGTGTCCCTGGCCTTCGCCATCGCCGCTTCGGCCAACTTCCCGGTGCTGTTCATGTCGGTGCTGTGGAAAGACTGCACCACGCGCGGCGCGGTGATTGGCGGCTTCATGGGCCTGATCTCGTCGGTGGCCCTGACGGTGGTCTCGCCCTCGGTGTGGGAAGCCACGCTGGGCAACCCCAAGGGTTCGGCGCTGTTCCCTTACGCCTCGCCGGCCCTGTTCTCGATGACCATCGGCTTTGTCGGCATCTGGCTGTTCTCCATCCTGGACAACAGCAAGCAGGCCAAGATCGACCGCGACGGTTTCCTGGCGCAGCAGGTGCGCTCTGAAACCGGCATCGGCGCCTCGGGTGCATCGGGCCACTGACCTTGCCAGCCAGACAGGGCGGGCCGTTCAGCCCGCCTTGCAATCATTCAAAAGGACTGCAGGGCCAATGGCCTGCAGTCCTTTTTTCATGGGAAACCCGCCATGCCGGACGATTATTCGGAGCCCTTCGCCTTTGATGCGCCGCCTTTCGACTGCCTGAATCCGGAGCAGCGGTCGCTGGTCCGGGGCAGCCTGCGCCGGGTGAATTT
This sequence comes from Polaromonas sp., assembly GCA_028292345.1. Classification (GTDB taxonomy): domain Bacteria; phylum Pseudomonadota; class Gammaproteobacteria; order Burkholderiales; family Burkholderiaceae_C; genus Polaromonas. The sequence goes on from JAQGMN010000193.1 coordinate 1,038, forward strand.
TCCGAAGGGCGAGGTGATTTTGACCCCCGACATGGAGCCGGCGCATGTCTACATGCTGCTCAGGGGGCATGTCCAGCAGCTGGACGCGGGCGAGGTCGTGGCGGTCTACGGGCCGCCCGATTTTTTTGCCTTTCGCGCGGTGATGGCCGGCCGCGCCAGCGGCGTGCTGCAGGCGCTGGACGAGGTGGAGGCCTGGGAACTGCCCGGCGCCACGGCGCGCGCGCTGATTGCCGGCAACGCGCTGTTCAGCGCGCTGGTTTTTGCCGACCTGTCGCAGCGGCTGTCGGCCGCGGCGGAAAACCGCAAAAGCCGTGAATTCCTGTCGCTGATGATGGTGCGGGTCAGGGACGCCTACATCCGCAAGCCCTTCTTTGTCGATGGCGGCCTGGACCTGGTGTCGGTCTGCCGCCTGCTGTCGGCGCAGGGGCAGAGCAATGCGCTGGTGCGGGACCTGCACGGCGGCATCGAGCGCATCGGCATGTTCACCACCACCGACTTGCGCGACGCGCTGCTGCGGCCCGTGCCGCCCCGGGAACTGGCCGTGCGCGAGGTCGCGCAGTTCACGCTGGTGTCGGTCCAGGCCGACGCGGAACTGTCCGAGGCGCTGCTGGCGATGATTCGCCACCGCGTCCACCGCGTGCTGGTGCGCGAAGGCGATGCCATTTTGGGCGTGCTGGGCCAGCTCGACCTGATGAGCTTTGTCTCCAACCATTCGCACCTGATCGCGCTGCAGGTCGAGCAGGCCGCTTCCGTTGCGGAACTCCGGACGGCCGCCTTGCAGATGGACGGCCTGATCGCGCTGCTGCACAGCGGAGGCGCCCGGATCGAGCTGATTTCCAGCCTGGTGAGCGAGCTCAACCAGCAGATTTTTGCCCGCCTGTGGTCGTTTGTCGCGCCGGCCGAACTGGTGGCCAACAGCTGCCTGATCGTGATGGGCAGCGAAGGGCGTGGCGAGCAGGTTCTCAAGACCGACCAGGACAATGCCCTGCTGCTGCGCGACGGCTTTGCGTGCGCCGAACTGCCGCAGAGCGTGCAGCGCTTCAACCAGTCCCTGACCGAGTTTGGCTACCCGCCCTGCCCGGGCAACATCATGGTCACCAATCCACTGTGGTGCCAGCCGCTGGCCCGCTTCCAGGACAGCATCCTGCAATGGCTTTATGGCGCCGATCCGGAGGGACCGATGAACCTGGCGATCTTCATGGATGCCCGGGCCGTCGCCGGCGACGCATCGCTGCTCCGGCAGGCCCGGAACTATGCCCACCACACCATGGCCGGCAGCGATGCGTTCTTTGCCCGCTTCGCCGCCGCCATCGACCAGTTCAGCGAATCCGGCGGCTGGTGGGCGCGGCTGGCCACGCTGCGCGGGCGCGAGGACCAGGTGTTCGACCTCAAGAAGCTCGGCACCTTTCCCATCGTGCATGGCGTGCGCACCCTGGCGCTGGAGCATCAGCTCGATGAAGTCAGCACCGCCGGGCGGCTGCGCGTGCTGGTCAGCCGCCGCCACCTGCCGCCGGACCTGGCCCGCGACCTGGTCGAGGCGCTGCAATTCCTGATGGGCATCAAGCTCAGGAACAACCTGCGCCAGCAGCAGCTGGAGCAGACGCTGGACAACCTGGCGCATCTGTCCAGCTTCGGTACCCTGGACCGCGACCTGCTGAAGGATTCGCTGGCCATCATCAAGCGCTTCAGGCAGCACCTGCGGCTGCGTTACCGGATCGACGCCTGAGCCCCTGCCGCCACCCTTGAAAACAGCGCCAGGCGCCATCGGCGCCACGGTTTTTGCGATACTGCCAGGCACAAGGAACCCTCCATGAAACTCCCCGCCAAAGTCAAACTCGTCGAGGTCGGTCCGCGCGACGGCCTGCAAAATGAAAAGCAGCCGGTGCCCGCCGCCATCAAGATCGAACTGGTTCACCGCCTGCAGGATGCCGGCCTGAACAACATCGAAGTCACCAGCTTCGTGTCGCCCAAGTGGGTGCCGCAGATGGCCGACAACCTTGAAGTGATGGCCGGCATCCGCCGCCAGCCGGGCGTGTGCTATTCGGTGCTGACGCCCAACCTGCAGGGCTTGGAGGCTTCGCTGGCCTCCAAGCCCGACGAGATCGTGGTGTTCGGCTCGGCGAGCGAGTCGTTCAGCCAGCGCAACATCAACTGCTCGATTGCCGAAAGCATCGAACGCTTCCGTCCGGTGGTCGAGGCCGCGCTTGCCCGGGGCATCCATGTGCGGGGCGCCATGTCATGCACCGTGGGCTGCCCGTACGAGGGCGACATTGCGCCCGAGCGGGTCGAGCTGCTGGCCCGGTTGATGAAGGGCATCGGCGTGCAGCATGTGGGCGTGGCCGACACCATCGGCGTGGGCACGCCGCTCAAGGTGCAGCGCGCGCTGGAGGCGACCCTGCGCCATTTCGGCATCGACGACATCTCGGGGCATTTCCACGACACCTACGGCCAGGCGCTGGCCAACACCCTGGCCAGCCTGGAAATGGGCGTGTGGCAGTTCGACACGTCGGTTGCGGGCCTGGGCGGCTGCCCGTATGCCAGGGGCGCGACCGGCAACGTGGCGACCGAAGACGTGGTCTACCTGCTGCACGGCATGGACATTGAAACCGGCATCGACCTGGACAAGCTGATCGATGCCGGCCAGTTCATCAGCGACTTTCTGGGCCGCAAGTCCGGCTCCCGCGCCGCCACGGCGCTGCTCAACAAACGGGCGGCATGAAGATGTGCGGCGCTGAACTCAAAACCCTGCCCGAAGGCGTGCAGCGGGTGGCCGCGCTGCTGCTGGCCAGCGGCCATGCGCATGCGCCCGTCATGCTCGACGAGGCGGCCCGCACGGCGCAGCAGGCCGCCGACGCGCTGGGCGTGTCGGTGGGCCAGATTGCCAAGAGCATCGTGTTCCGCCGCAAGCTCGACGATGCCGCCGTGCTCGTGGTCACCTCGGGCGACCAGCGCGTGGACGAAAGAAAGGTCGAGGCGCTTGTAGGCGGCGGCAAGCGGCTGGGCCGGGCCGATGCCGCCTTCGTCAAGCTGAAAACCGGCTTTTCGATTGGCGGCGTCGCGCCGCTGGGCCATGCCGCGCCGGTGCTCACGCTGATCGACGCGTCGCTGTTCCGGTTTGAGGAGCTTTGGGCGGCCGCCGGCCATCCGCATGCGGTGTTCAGGCTGTCGCCGCAAGCGCTGGCGCAGCTGACGGGGGCCGCCGTGGCCGACCTGGCGGTGGCCATCGATGAGGAACAACGGGCTTTGCAGCGCGCCATCACCCTGGTCCGGCTGCGCTCGCAAACGGTCGACGGCGCCGCCGAGGTGCCGTCGCCCTGCATTTCCATCTGCCGCATGAATGCTGAAACGGATCTGTGCGAAGGCTGCTTTCGCACGCGCGGCGAGATTGCCGCCTGGAGCAGCGCCGGCGAGGAGGGCAAGCGCCGCATCTGGCGCGTGAT
>JAQGMN010000223.1 GCA_028292345.1 Polaromonas sp.
GCCCTCAGCATGGCGCAAAACGCCTTCCACTGGCTTCCTGTTCGCGCCCCGTAGCCGCCGAAAAACGAGGCGCCTGTCAACGGCGTCAACCCGAGGTTGGCCTGCAGGTGCCGGGTGATGATCTGCCCGCCCAGCGTGGCGCCTTCGATCACGTAGAGGCAGCCCAGCAGCTGGCCGGGGCTGGCCAGCATGGGCAGGTGCGTGCAGAGGGGGGCCCCTTCGATGGCCTCGGCCGTCTCGCCCAATGCCCGCAGGTCCTGCACCAGGCGCGGCGTCTTGTGCCGCCCGGCATAGTCGAAATCCATGGAATCCCAGCAGGGAAGGCCCAGCAGTTGCGCTTCGAGCGGCGCGTAGTAACCGTGAAACCGCTGCAGGAACCGCACATAGCTGGGCCGCGACATGCCCGCATCCAGCAGCGGCAGCCGGGATTCGAGCGCTGCATGGCGCGAACCGGTGGCTTCTTTCAGGTGTTTCAAGATCATGGTGTTGGGCAGAACCCGGCGCTGTTTTTTGGAGGATTCGATGCCGGCCGCCCGGGCGATGGCAGTGCCTGCAGTTTCGTTGCGTTTGCAAACGGTGGTTACCCTGGGTAGCAAAGCCCTTGGTTTCTGCTTGCGTTCGGCCCAGGGCCGATGGATGTGGTGATTCCTGACGATAAATTTTGCTATTAATTAGATAGCATCATGCGCTCGCGCATATTGCGCAAAAGCATGTTTTGGCAATATTTTTTATGTGTGGAGACTATGGCGCGTGCTGGATGCCGCCGCGAAACAGCTCGGCCGCCTGCCGGATGACTTCGGCCAGCAGGCGCTCCTCGCCCTGGCGCTCGCGCAGCCAGCGAGCGTCGTTGTCGCCCCGCTCGACGCTGCGGCGCAGCAGCTCGATGGACGCGCTGGCGCCCACGCTGTCGGCGTGGCGTTCGATGCGGTCCATGGTCAGCAGGATGTGTTCGCGCAGCGGCATGTGGCCGCCGGTGGCCGGGTCCACATACACCGCGTCGAGCCCGAAGCGGCAGGCCTGGAAGCGGTTGTAGGTGTAGACCAGGTAGTCGTCCTCGGCCGGCATGAAGGTCTCGTCGTTCATGAACCAGCAGCCCAGCGACTGCACATAGCCGGCCAGCGCGGTGGCGCGCTCGATGGTCAGCGGCGTGTCGAAGACGCGGATCTCGATCGTGCCGAACTCCGGCTTGGGCCGGATGTCCCAGTAGAAATCCTTCATGCTTTTCACCACGCCGGTGTGCGCCATCTTGTTGAAGTACACCGTGAACTCGTCCCAGGTCAGCGTGAACGGCGCGCGGCCCGACAGCGGAAAGGCGAACACCGAGTTCAGCCGCGCCGAGTCGAACGCCGTGTCCTGGCCCTGCACATAGGGGCTGGACGCCGACAGCGCGATGAAGTGCGGAATGTAGCGCGACATGCGGTGCAGCGTGAGCAGGGCGGTGTCGGCGTCGGGGCAGCCGATGTGCACATGCTGGCCGAAGATGGTGAACTGCTTGGACAGGTAGCCGTACAGCGCCGACAGCTCGCGAAAGCGCGGCTTGTCGTAGATGCGGCGCTCGTGCCACTGCTGGAACGGGTGCGTGCCGCCGCCGACCACCGCGATGTTGAGCTTGTCGGCGCTTTTCACCAGCGCGTCGCGCATCTGCGTCAGCTCGCCGAGCACCTCGGACGAGGTGTGGCACACGCCGGTCGAGACCTCGATCATGCTCGACGTCATCTCGGGCACCACCGCGCCGGGCAGCGGAATCTTGCTCATCAGCCGCAGCATGTCCTCGGCATACGGCGCCAGGTCGTAGTCGTGGGTGTTGACGAGCTGCATCTCCAGCTCCACGCCCAGCGACAGGGCGGCCGATTTCTCGAAGTGTTCAAGACTCATGGACGGGCCCGGTTGAAGCGCTGCGCACCACACGCGTCCAGGGGCGGGAGCATTCGCCGGCGCGGTAGAGGGCCAGGGTGGCGAGCACGGCGCCGAGCATTTCCATCAGCAGGATGGCCGGCAGCGCGACGATGGCGATCTGCCCGCCGATGGGCCCGGACGCGGCCACGTACTGCGACACCAGCAGCAGCGTCACCGACGACATCGGCGACATGGCGCAGCCCACCCACAGGCTTTGCTTCCAGCTGGCGCCGCTGCCGGCATTGCCCAGCGACACGCCGGCCACCTTGGCCACCATGCGCACCACCACCAGGCCGATCACCAGGCCGGCGACCGGGCGGCTCCAGTCGGCCTGCGCGGCCACCACCGACACCAGCACGAACATCAGCATGGTCAGCATCGACGAGGCGGTGCCCATCTGCCGGGGCCAGGACCAGGGGCGCGGATTGAGCTGCTTGAGCAGCATGCCGCCGAGCAGCGCGGCCAGCGGCGCCGAGCCGCCGAAATTGGCCGCCAGCGCGGCGCCGGCGGCAATCAGGGCCAGCAGCAGGATGGCGGTGTTCTCGCTGGTCGGGCTCATCACCCGCAACGCCCCCCGCAGCACCACCGCCAGCACCGCGCCGACCACCACCGACAGGCCCAGCACCACCATGACCGGCAGCAGCGTGTTCGACAGGCCGGCCTCGCCGCGCGGCAGCATGCCGGCCCTGGCGCTGCAGAGCGTCAGGGCGTACAGGCTGCTCAGGGTCGACAGCGCCATGGCCCGCTCGGTCACCGGCCCGGCGGCCCGGGTGTCGATGGCCACGCGCGAGAGCACCGCCGGCGACGCCGCCATGGCCACCAGCGCCAGCGACTCGGCCACCACGGACGGCATGCCGAGCAGGCTGAGCAGCCAGCGCACGCCAAAAAAGGTCAGCGCCGACTCGGCCACGCTTTGCACCAGCAGCATCGGGTTGTGGCGGAACCAGCGCAGCGAAATGCGCCCGCCGGCCTCGAACAGCACCACCGCCACGCCCAGTTCGAGCAGGAACAGGCCGGTTCCCTGCAGTGGCCAGGCCGCGCCGGTGAAGCCGGCCAGGCCGGCAAAGGCACCGACGGCCGAATAGCCGATGACCTTGGGCAGGCCGGAGTAGCGGTTGACCAGGTGGCCGGCGGCGGCCGCCAGCGCCAGCAGGATGGACCATTGCACGGTCGGCAGCCCGGCCGAAGGCTTGATCCATTCGGCCCAGAGGGCCATGAGTTCATTCATGCGGTGATGTCTCCACGCGAGGATGGGGGGCTGAACTGCCTGGGCAGGACGGATGGCCCGACGGCAGGCCCGGCCTTGAAAAGGCCTCGGACCGGTCGAAAAAACCGGTGCGTGCCAATGGGGAAACAACGATGTGTCTCAAATTTACCGTCCTTGGCCGAATCTTGATGTAGGACAAGGGCGAACATGTTCATGTCAGCGCGGGATGAAAAAGCTCAGGGGCCGGCGGCGCCAGCGCACCAGAATGGCCGACCGGATGCGGGCGCGGTCCAGCTTGCTGACATTGTGCGCCTGCAGGGCCAGCCGGAAGGCAAAGTAAAAACTCACGCCCAGGTTGAGCGCCCCGATCAGCGGAATCGACGCCACGCTCCACCAGAACGCCGCCTGCCCCAACGCCTCCAGACCGAGCGATGCGCCGGCGGCGGCCAGCTGTCCGGTCGAAAGGGTGACATGGCGCAATTCGAGTTCGAGCCCGAAGAAACCGGTGAAGGCCGGAATCAGGCCGAGCATGAAGCCCAGGGAAATATTCGAGGCGAAGCCGGAAATATGCTCGCGCATGAACACCGACCAGCGCGCGGCGCGCTCGTTGCCCAGCACGGCGGTGAAGCGCGGGTTGTGCCGCATCGCCGAGTCCAGGCGGTGCAGCACAAACCAGTTCTCGGCCCAGCCGGCAATCATGCTCGACGAAAACAGCACCACGCCGGTGAAGGCGGCCCACAGCAGCGTCGGGCCGAGCAGCGTGAGCGATTCGAGCACATGCCGGGCGCTGTCCGCCCCGATCATCGGATGGCCGAGCGCCAGTTCGATCGCCGCATTGACCAGCAGCACCGCCGGCACCACCATGAAAACATTGCCAAACACGGCCGCCACCTGCGAGCGGACCAGGTGCGTGACCTCGTCAACGAAGTCCTCCAGCGTCGTGACGGATTCGTCCGAATCGATGTTCTTTAGCTTGGCCGCCATGGCCGGCGCGGTCATGGCCGGCTGCTTGGTGGCCAGCGTGAAATGCAGCAGCTGGATCAGGATGAACGAGCCGGCATAGGCCACGCCCGACCAGAAGCCGCTCCAGAACGCCGACAGGCCGATGGCGACGATCATGAACTTGAGCAGCGTCGTCAGCGCGGTGACGGCGCCGCCGCCCATCGCCTTGCCCAGCATTTCCTTGTAGTCGGCGCGGTTGCGGGTGATGTAGTGCTCGCCGGTTTCCGCGCTGCGCTCGGCCATCTTGGCCGACAGCAGGGTTGAATTGGCGCTGATCAGGGCGCCGATGCTCTTGCTTTCCTGCGCGATGGTGACGCGGCGCGCCAGCAGCTTGAGCGCGGCCATCGCCGGTTTGGCCGACAGCAGCGCTTCGAGCAGCTCGCGCTGGCGCAGCATGCGGGCGCGCAGCTGGCGCAGCCGGAACACCATGCCCAGGGAAATGCCGTTTTCCTCCAGGTGCGCATAGATGCTGTTGACGGCCTGCCGGCAGGCGTCCAACCGCTCGCGGTACTGCCGCACGGCATGCTGCAGCGCCGCCTCGTCAGGCACCGGCTGAAAAAACGCCGTGCGCAGCTCCTGAACGTCGGCGGGCAGGGCGTGAAAGGCTCTGGCATGCGGGCTGGCCCGGTTCATGCGCAGCCGCAACTCCGGCGCAAAACCGGTCGCGCGGATCTGCGCGGTGCAGTAGGTCAGCGCGTCCATCAGGCTGTAGTGCCAGTCCCGGGTGTCCTGCGCCGGGTCGGCCGACAGCAGCGCGGTGAGCTGGTCGACCTGCGACTCTTCGAGGGCGCCCATCCACTGGACATCGAAGCGCGCGGTCGCCACCAGCGGAAACAGCTCGGAGGCGTCAAGGGTTTCCGGTGTGCCGGGCAGCAGCTTGCGGCGCAGGCGCTCGGCCAGTTCGCTGACAAAGGCGGTGCGCGGCGCAAAGCCGAAATCCGCCAGCAGCGGCGTGATGTCCACGGTGTGGACCAGGGTCGCCCACCAGGCCTGCAGGCGGCGCTGCAGTTCGGGCTGCCGCTGCACCGCGTCGATGAAGGCCTGCACCCGCGCCACGGCGGCCTGGACCGAGGTCCGGTCGCCGCGGACCCATTCGAACAGCCTGATCAGCCAGACATGCCGGTCCGCCAGCCCGGCGGCCGGGTCCAGCGCGTCCAGCAGCCGGGCCAGGTCCTTTATTGCAGATCCCGCTGCCATCCGGTCAATGCAGGACGCGCCCGGACGGGCCGTTCGCGTCGATCGCTTCGAGTACAAACAGCGAAACCGCCGCTTCGAAGCGCTCGCCGTCCTCGGCCACGCAAAAATAGCTGCCGTGCATGGTGCCGCTGGCGGTGCGCAGGCGCGAGCCGCTGGTGTACTGGAACGATTCGCCGGGCTTGAGCAACGGCTGCTGGCCGACCACGCCCAGGCCCCTGACCTCTTCGGTATGGCCCCGGGCATCGCTGATGATCCAGTGCCGCGAGATCAGCTGGGCCGCCACCTCGCCGGTATTGGTCACGGTCACGGTATAGGAAAAGCCGTAGATTCCCTGTTCCGGCGCTGACTGTTCAGGCAGGTACTGGGGGGTGACTTCGCAGGAAAATTGGTAGAGGGGCATGGCAGGGGCGGCAGGAAAATCGGTTGGCCGTGATGTTAACCGCCCCGCGCCGGAGCGCTCAAGCCGCTGGCCTTGCCCCGGGGCGCCGCGCCTGCTTGCTGCGACAATCCGGCGCATGCCCCACACCATGCCCACCTACCGCATCGCCCCGTCGCTGCTGTCCGCCGACTTTGCCCGCCTGGGCGACGAGCTGAAAGCCGTCATTGCCGGCGGCGCCGACTGGATTCACTTCGACGTCATGGACAACCATTACGTGCCCAACCTGACCTTCGGGCCGATGGTCTGCCAGGCGCTCAAGCCGCATTGCCAGCGCGCCGACGGCAGCGCCGTGCCCATCGACGTGCACCTGATGGTGCAGCCGGTCGACAGCCTGGCCGCCGCCTTTGCCGATGCCGGCGCCGACCTGATCAGCTTTCACCCTGAAGCCTCTGGCCATGTGCACCGCAGCGTGCAGGCCATCAAGGCCAAAGGCTGCAAGGCCGGGCTGGTGTTCAACCCGGCCACGCCGCTGGACGTGCTGGACTGGACCATTGACGACATCGACCTGATTTTGATCATGAGCGTGAATCCCGGCTTTGGCGGCCAGGGCTTCATCGACTCGGCGCTGCGCAAGATTGAGCAGGCGAGAAAGCGCATCGAGGCCTCGGGCCGCGACATCCGCCTGGAAGTCGATGGGGGCGTCAAGATCGACAACATCCGCCGCGTGGCCGATGCCGGCGCCGACACCTTCGTGGCGGGCAGCGCCATCTTTGGCAAGCCGGACTACCAGGCCGTCATCGACGCGATGCGGGCGGCGCTGCAGGGCTGAACGGCGCCTGCCCTGCGGCTAGCCCGGGTCCGGCGAGGCCGCGCTGGCGCTGCTCACCCGGTCAAAGCTGCGCAGCACCATCACCACCATGAGCGCCGCGACCGGACCGGCGAAGGGATGGACGATGAACACCACGATGGGCGCCACCAGCACCAGGTGGCGAAGCCCCCAGCTGTAGAGCAGCCCGGCGCGCCGGACATAGGCCGTGCCCGAGGCCGACCAGCGCTGCCGGGACGCCGAACCCACCGGCATGGCGCAGATGAAGCTCGCATGGTTGTAGTAGCGCACCGCCATGGCCGAGCAGACCAGCGAGGCGAATAGCAGCGTCATCAGCACCAGCTCCAGCGCCAGCCGCGGCGTGAACGCCAGTCCGGCGCCCGCATCGGCCAGGCTGGAACGCAGGTAGGGCGCCGCCAGCGTGAGCGTGCCCATCAGCCCGAGCACCGCCGTCGAGGCGGTCATGGTGGCCGACATCAGCGAATTGCGCAGCGTCTGCACCGCCAGGATTTCCGAGCCAGGATGGCCGGAGACCGCCGCGAACCATTCCTCCCGCAGCGAGGCATGGGCGCTCCGGGCCAGGCGTCCGGGCTGGTGCCGCTGCATCAGCAGCACCGCCGCTTCGTAGACCAGCAGGGTCGCCACGGTCGCGATGGCGGCCAGCCAGGTGGTGGTCGGTGTCATGCCGCGGCCTCAGCGGGCGCCCAGGGCGGGCGGCTGCTGCTTTTTCCATTCAAGCAGCTCGAACAGGCCCATGCCGGCGAGCATGGCGATCGCAAAGACCAGCGCCTTGACCTCGCCCATGCCCAGCGCCACCAGCGCCGGCCCCGGGCAGAAGCCGGCGATGCCCCAGCCGATGCCGAACAGCATGCTGCCCATGACCAGCCGGCGGTCGATCCGGCGGGCCGTGGGCAGCTTCATGGCGGCGCCCAGCAGCGACACGCTGCGCCGGCGCGCCGCCAGGAAGGCCAGCGCGCTCACCGCGACCGCGCCGCCCATGACCACGGCCAGCGACGGGTCCCAATGCCCGGACAGGTCAAGGAACCCCAGCACCTTGGCCGGATTGGCCATGCCGGAAAGGATCAGGCCGAGCCCGAACACCAGGCCGGCGAGCAGGGAAGTCAAGGCAAGCATGGCGGCTCCTCAGGTCTGCAACAGATGGCGAATCACGAACACGGTGGCAAAGCCGGCCGCCATGAAGCCGGCGGTGGCCACCAGCGAGCGCGGCGACAGGCGCGCCAGGCCGCAGACGCCGTGGCCGCTGGTGCAGCCCGCGCCGTAGCGCGTTCCCACCCCGACCAACAGGCCGGCGACGGTGAGGGCGGCATAGTCCGCATCGATCTGCGGCACCGGCAGCGGCCCGACCAGCCGGTAGGCCAACGGCGCGGCGACCAGGCCCAGGACGAAGGCCGCGCGCCAGGCGATGTCGCCCCTGGCGGGCCTGAGCAGGCCGCCGAGCACGCCGCTGATGCCGGCAATGCGGCCGTTGAGCAGCAGGAACAGCGCGGCCGCCAGCCCGATCAGCGCACCGCCGGCCAGCGCCGTCCAGGGCGTGAAATGAGTCCAGTCGATGGTCATGAATCCTCCTTCGGGCAGTAAAGGCGGTAGAGCACCGCGACGATGTCCAGCATGGCCGGGTCGGCGACGCTGTAGTAGATGTTCTTGCCCTGGCGGCGCGTGCCGACCACGCCTTCGGTGCGCAGCACGCCGAGTTGCTGCGACAGCGTCGGCTGGCGGATGCCCAACTGCTCCTCCAGTTCGCTGACGCACATCTCGCCCTGCGACAACTGGCACAGCAGCAGCAGCCGGTCTTCATTGGCCAGCAGTTTCAGGGCGGCCACCGCCTGCGCGGCGGCGCTGCGCAAGGTGTCGGTGTCGATCATGGGGTGGGCGCTTGTCATCTGGGGGTATGTGCCGGGGTTGGATTGACAACACTTTACCAATCAATATAATATTTGTCAATACATTGAGAGGATGTCATGACCCTTCAAACCACGACCGAGGCATTTTTCGATGCCGCCACCTGGACCGTCACCTATGTGGTCTGGGACCGCGCCAGCCGCCATGCCGCCGTGATCGATCCGGTGCTCGACTACGACTTCAAGTCCGGCCACACCCGAACCGACTCGGCCGACAAGGTGCTGGCCTATGTGCGCGAGCACAAGCTGCAGGTGGACTGGCTTCTTGAAACCCATGCCCATGCCGACCACCTGTCGGGCGCGCACTACCTGAAGGAGCGCCTGGGCGGGCGCATCGCCATCGGCGAGCACATCCGCGAGGTGCAGGCCACCTTCAGCCGGATTTTCAATTTCGAGCGCAGCTTCCTGCCCGACGGCAGGCAGTTCGACCATCTGTTCAGGGACGGCGAGACCTTCATGATCGGCGGGTTGCAGGCGACGGCGCTGTGGGTGCCCGGCCACACGCCGGCCGACATGGCTTACCGGGTGGACGGCGCGGTGTTTGTCGGCGACACGCTGTTCATGCCCGATGTGGGCACGGCCAGAGCCGATTTCCCCGGCGGCGATGCGCACCAGCTCTACCGCTCCATCCAGCGCATCCTGCAGCTGCCGCCGGACACGGTGGTCTGTGTCTGCCACGACTACCCGCCGGAATCGCGCGAGCCGCAATGGCAGACCACCGTGGCCGCGCAGCGCGCCAGCAACATCCATGTGCGGGACGGCATCGGCGAAGAAGAATTCGTCGCCATGCGCACCGCCCGCGATGCCACGCTGGACATGCCGGCGCTGATCCTGCCGTCGATCCAGGTGAATGTGCGCGCCGGGGAAATGCCGCCGCCAGAGGCCAACGGCATCGCCTACCTGCGCATTCCGCTCAATACCCTGCCGGTGCATCGCTGATTCGGCCTGCGGGCACAATGCAGCCCTTCCTTCAGCAACCGAATCCCTCGATGACCATTTCTGCCCGCCTGCATTCCGGCCGCTACGACGCGGCCATCGTCGATCTGGACGGCACCCTGGTCGATACCCTGGGCGACTTCGTGGTGGCGCTTCGCTTGATGCTGGCGGACCTGCTGCCCGGCGAGCCGGCCGGCGAAACGCTCGATGCCGCCGCCGTGGGCCGCATGGTCGGCCAGGGCTCCGAGCATCTCGTCAAATCAGTGCTGAATCATGTGCTTGCGCAATCGGGGTGGGCAGATGCAGCTATGGATTCAGTAGCGCTCTACGAACGCGCGCAGGCCAGCTACCAGCGGCACTATGCGGCCATCAACGGCCAGCATTCCACCCTTTACCCGGGAGTGATCGAAGGCCTGGAGAGCCTGCAAAAGAGCGGCTTGCCACTGGTCTGCCTGACCAACAAGCCGCTGGCCTTTGCCCGTTCCCTGCTCAGGCTCAAGCAACTGGACGGCTTTTTCAGCGAAGTCTTCGGCGGCGATTCGTTCGAGCGCAAGAAGCCCGATCCGCTGCCGCTGGTGAAAGCCTGCGAATTCCTGGGCACGCTGGCGGCGCGCACCTTGATGATCGGCGACTCCAGCAACGACGCCCGGGCGGCGCGGGCGGCGGGCTGTCCGGTGCTGCTGGTGACCTACGGCTACAACCATGGCGAGCCGGTGCGCGGCGTGGACGCCGACGGCTTTGTCGATTCGCTCGCCGAACTGTCCGCACGGCGCTGACCTGTCCGGCGGCGGCCGAACCGGACGGCTTCAGGCCGCCTTGCCCAGCAGTTCGTCCTTGAGTTTCCAGTCGGCCGGCTTGGCCCCCAGCCAGATGCGCAGCATGGCGTTGTAGAACTCGACTTCCTTGATCGGCTCGCCCTGCGGCTTGCCCTTGACCGAGATCACCGTGCCGGTGCCGGGAATCCAGTCGATGGTGAAGTTTTCGCCCGCCAGCATTTTTTTCTGGTCGGAAAAAACCTGGCCCATCTTGAGCAGGCCCGGAATCAGCCGGGACATTTCGGTTTTCGGCGCGTTTTCCTCGAAGGCCTTGGTAAAGCTCTTGCCGAGTTCGTTCGAATCGATCTCGCGCAGCAGCGTGATGCTGATGCGCTTGGCGCCCGGGGCTGCGAAGGCTTCCTCGGGGGTGGCGGCCTTTTTTTCAAGGTACAGCGCCGCGACATAGACCTTGAAGACGGCCTTGTAGCGGATGCCGGCGCCATTGAGCGGCAGCCGGGCGCCGGCCAGTTCCACCGGATCGGCCAGCTTGATGCCGGACACCTCCACCGGCGCCGCCAGGAGGCTTGCCGACATCACCAGGGCGGCCAGGCCCGCCAGCCATCGATCGGTCAAAGTCATGAAGATTCCCCTAAAAATTTGGCACAGAACGGCCGTTCGTTTGCGAAGCCATTGTGCGGCCCGGGCCGGCTAACAAGAAGAAGGGTTTGCCATGACTGTTCAGGTCGCGCAGCGCAGCGCTGTGACTTTTTTAACGCTTGGCAGGGGCCAGCGGCGGTTTGCTACACTTTGGCCAACATGTCCATCCAACACATCGTTCAAACAGCTTTCACAAGCCGGGGAGCCTGGCTTTGGCGCCCCTGTCCTTCACGGCACGCCTGAGGCGACCGCAGCGCTCGCTCATTCCGGGACTGCCTCGGTTCCCCCGGTACCGCTCCACCTCCTGAATTGATGCGCTCCTGCGCTGCGCAGGCGCATTTTGGCCCCGGGGCATTTTGAATCACGGAAGACCGCGTTTTGACACGCAGCGCTTTTCCCGCAAAAGGACACACAGTGATGACCGAACTTGAATTCAAGAGCCTTGCAGCGCAAGGCTACAACCGCATTCCGCTGATGCTGGAAGCTTTCGCCGACCTGGAAACCCCGCTGTCGCTCTACCTCAAGCTGGCCCATGCGAAGGACGGCGGCAAATACAGCTTCCTGCTCGAATCGGTGGTCGGCGGCGAGCGCTTTGGCCGCTACAGCTTCATCGGGCTGCCGGCCCGCACGCTGCTGCGCTCGTCGGGCTTTGGCACCGACGCCGTCACGCAGGTCGTGACCGACGGCCAGGTGGTGGAAACCTCCAGCGCCAATCCGCTGGACTTCATCAGCGACTACCAGAAGCGCTTCAAGGTCGCGCTGCGGCCCGGACTGCCGCGCTTTTGCGGCGGGCTGGCGGGCTATTTCGGCTATGACGCGGTGCGCTACATCGAGAAAAAGCTGGAAAATTCCTGCCCGCCCGACACGCTGGGCTGTCCCGACATCCTGCTGCTGCAGTGCGAGGAGCTGGCCGTCATCGACAACCTCTCGGGCAAGCTCTACCTGATCGTCTATGCCGACCCGGCCCGGCCCGAAGCCTATGCGAATGCCAAGAAGCGGCTGCGCGAACTCAAGGAGCAGCTCAAGTATTCGGTCAGCGCGCCCGTCGTCAGGCCGACCCAGGGCTACCCGGCCGAGCGCGAGTTCGCCAAGGCCGACTACCTCGCCGCCGTCGAGCGCGCGAAGCGGCTGATCGAGGGCGGCGACTTCATGCAGGTGCAGGTCGGCCAGCGCATCAAGAAGCGCTACACCGAGTCGCCGCTGAGCCTGTACCGCGCGCTGCGCTCGCTCAACCCGTCGCCCTACATGTACTACTACCATTTCGGCGACTTCCATGTGGTCGGCGCGTCGCCCGAGATCCTGGTGCGCCAGGAGCAGGTCGAGCAGGGGCAGAAGATCACGATTCGCCCGCTGGCCGGCACCCGGCCGCGCGCCTCGTCGCTGGAGGCCGACAAGGCCGCCGAGCTTGAACTGGTCAGCGACCCGAAGGAGCGCGCCGAGCATGTCATGCTGATCGACCTGGCGCGCAACGACATCGGCCGCATTGCCCAAACCGGCACGGTGAAGGTGACCGAAGCCTTCGCCGTCGAGCGCTACAGCCAGGTGATGCACATCGTCAGCAATGTCGAGGGCATTTTGAACGAGGGCATGACCAGCATGGACGTGCTCCGGGCGACCTTTCCGGCCGGCACGCTGACCGGCGCGCCGAAAGTGCATGCGATGGAGCTGATCGACCAGTTGGAGCC
>JAQGMN010000253.1 GCA_028292345.1 Polaromonas sp.
GCGCGCAAGATGCTCAGCTGCATCTACCGGGTGCAGCAGGCCAGCGGCATCAACTTCGGCGCCGGCCACCTCATGGACATCCTGCGCGGCAAGCCGACCGAAAAGGTCGTGCAGTACGGCCACGACCAGCTCAGCACCTTCGGCATCGGCGCGGACCTGGCCGAGCCGCAATGGCGCGGCGTGCTGCGCCAGCTGATCGCCAGCAACCTGGTGCGCGTCAACACCGAAGCCTTCAACACCCTGCAGCTGATGCCCGACGCCAAGGCGGTGCTCAAGGGCGAGGTCAGCGTGCTGCTGCGCCAGCAGGCCCCGGGCGGCAAGCCCGAGCGCAGCCGGCGCGGCGCCAAGCCGGTGAAGACCTCGGCCAAGGGCATGGCCGAGGCGGCGCTGAACGCCGGCGCGCTGGAGCGGCTGGCGCGCCTGAAATCCTGGCGCACCGACGTGGCCAAGGAGCACAACCTGCCGCCGTTCGTGATCTTTCACGATGCCACGCTGCGCGCCATTGCCGAGCAGGCGCCGCAGGACCTGCAGGCCCTGGGCGGCATTAGCGGCATGGGGGTGAAAAAGCTGCAGGCCTACGGGGCCGAGGTGCTCAGGGTGTGCGCGCAGCCCGACTGAGCAGCGGCGTCGGGCCCTGCCGGCGTCCCGCCAGCCGCCGCAGTGCGGCCCTGCGCAAGTCAGCCGCTGACGGCCGCTTCAGCCGCCCGCCTGCCCTTGGCCAGCGCGGACTTCACCTTGTAGGCCAGCTCGTTGAGCTGGAACGGCTTTCGCAGCACCATGTCGGTATCGATGACTTCATCGATGGCCTGCAGGTCCGCATAGCCGGTGGCAATGATGGCCGGCAGGCCGGGGTATTTCTGGTGCGCCTTCTTGATCAGCTCGGCGCCGGTCATGCCGGGCATCAGAAAATCGGTGATCAGCAAATCGGGCTGCGTCGCTTCGAGCTGCTCCAGCCCCGCCTGGCCATGCTCGGCCTGCATCACCTGGTAGCCGAGAATTTCCAGGGATTCGACGATGAACTGCCGGACCCGCGAATCGTCTTCCACCACCACGATGCAGGCGCGGGTGCCGTCAGACTGGGGCGCCGCATCGCCCCGGGGCATGGGTTCGGCCATTTCCTGCGCTTCTGCCAGCGGCAGCCATATCTCCACGGTCGTGCCCTGGCCCACCTGGCTTTTGATTTTCGCGGTGCCGCCCGATTGCTGGGCGATGCCGTACACCTGGCTCAGGCCCAGCCCGGTTCCCTTGCCCAGGGGCTTGGTCGTGAAAAACGGATCGAAGACCTTGGCCAGGATTTCAGAGTTGATGCCGTGGCCGGTGTCGATGACGGAAATCACCGCATAGTCGTGTCCGGCCGGCAGGTCGGACGGCGCCGGCCCGACCGCCGTGCGCACCGTCACCGTCCCGGGGCCGCGTATCGCGTCCTTGGCATTGATGGCCAGGTTCAGGATGGCCAGCTCGATCTGGTTCAGGTCCGCCCTGACAAAGGACACGCCCGGGGCCAGATCCAGTTGCACCTGCACCTTGGAGCCCAGCGATGCGGACAGCAGCTCCTTGACCCCTTCCAGCGCCTTGTTCAGGTCGAAGGCCTTCAGGTCCAGCGGCTGCGCCCTGGAAAAAGCCAGCAGCTGCCCGGTCATTTTCGCGCCCTGCTTGGCGGCCTTGCGGATCGTGTTGGCCATGCGCTTGAGCCGCTCATCGGTGGTCAGCAGGTCCAGCAGGTCGGCATTGCCCTGGATGATGCTCAGCAAGTTGTTGAAGTCGTGCGAGATGCCGCTGGTCAGGTGGCCGAGCGCCTCCATCTTCTGGGTTTGCACCAGGGCCATCTGGGCGCGCTCGCGCTCGTTCATCTCGCGCATCAGGCGGTCGTTGGCCTGCGCCAGCGCGGCCGTGCGCTCGGCAATGCGGCTTTCCAGCGTTGCGTTGAGGTCCATGCGCTCTTGCAGGTCGCTGCGCGCCTGGTACTGGCGCCTACGGGCGCGCAGGACGGAAGCGGCGGCGCGCAACAGCGTTTCCGCCTTGAAGGGACGCTCCAGCAAAATGACGTTGCCCAGGCGCTTGAAGGTCATGCGGGCGTCAATGCCGGTTGTGGCGCTGAGCGGCGACATCAGCAGAACGATGGGGAAATCGGACCAGGAGGGCTGCGTTTCCAGCTTGCCGATGAGCTGGCCGATGTCCACACCGTTCAGCGCCTCCTCGACGATCAGCGCCGCCCCGGCCGGCAGGCCAAGCTGGTCGAGCAAGTCCTGGTAGCCGGCGCAGGCATGGCAGTGGACGGCATCGCGCTGGAGAACCTGCTCGATCACCTGCGCATCCCGCCCCTTGGGCGCCAGCACCAGAATGCGCTCTTCCTGGCTATTGTGTGCCTGCATGGTCTGCATTCTGCAAATTCATCATGGGCGTGCCGCCGCGATAGGTGGGCAGGCCAGTCAGCACACCTTCGAAACCCTCCAGCGCCTCGCCTATCTCGACCCCGTGGACGCTGTTGAGACGCAGCTCATGAATCGTCTGCGCATGGTCGCTGGCGCGGCTCTTGATCACGGTGACAGCGCGGCGCAGCCGGCCGCTGGCCTCGAAAAACCGGAGCAGCACGGTCGCATCGCTCAGGTAGCTCAGATCGACATCGCTGCGCACATCGCCGATCAGACCGTGCTGTCCCAGCACCAGGATGGTGGTGACGCCTTGCTGGTTCAGATAGGACAGCAGCTCGTGCATCTGCAGCGTCAGGAACTTTTCGCCCGGCATGGCATGCAGGTAGGCGTTCAGGCTGTCGATCACGACGAAGGTGACGCCGCCTGCCTCGATGTTCTGGCGCAGCATGTAGGCAAATTCACCCGGCGCCAGTTCCGCCGGGTCGATGCGGTGGATGCTGAGATGGCCGCTTTCAATGTAAGGGCGCACATCCATGCCCAGCGCGGCGCTGCGCACGAACAGCGTGCCCAGCCCTTCGTCGAACAGGTAGAAGGCCACCCGCTCTCCCCGCTCCAGCGCGGACAGCACCGCCCGGATGGACATCGAGGTCTTGCCGATGCCCGACGGCCCCACCAGCAGCGTGCTGGTGCCGGGCACCAGCCCGCCGCCCATGAGCCGGTCCAGGCCCGGCGAGCCGGTGGAACGCGCCACCGCAGAAAAATCCCGGCCATGCTCGGCGGCCACCAGCCGCGGAAACACCTGCAGCCCGCCGGTGTCGAGGATGAAGTCGTGGTAACCGCCGCGAAACTTGATGCCGCGCATCTTGATCACGTTCAGGCGCCGCCGCTCCTTGCCGAACTCCTGGGCAGTCTGCTCCAGCGCGATCACGCCATGGGCAATGCTGTGCAGCCGCTGGTCGCCGGTCTCGGCGGTCTTGTCGTCGAGCAGCAAAACGGTGCATTTGCGCGTCGAGAAATAATTCTTGATGGCCAGGATCTGCCGCCGGTAGAGCAGCGGGTTCTGGGCCAGCAGCCGCAGCTCGGACAGGCTGTCGAACACGACCCGCGCCGGCAGGGCCTCGTCCACCGCCCGCATGATGCTTTTGGTGGTTTCACCCAGCTCGATCTCCGAAGGGTGCAGGATGGATTGTTCTGTATCCGGGTCCATGCCGGCATCGTTGATCAGCTGGAAAAGGGTGATCTCGTCGAGGGACCAGCCATGGCTGCTGGCGATTTCATGCAGCTCTTCGGCGGTTTCCGACAGCGTGATGTAAAGGCCCTGTTCCGACGCCCGAACCCCTTCCATCAGGAACTGCAGCGCCAGCGTGGTTTTTCCGGTGCCGGGGGAGCCTTCGATCAGGTAGACGCGGTTCTGGGTCAGGCCGCCCAACAAAATGTCGTCCAGGCCGGGGATGCCCGTGGCGATGCGCGGGGATTTCCCGATGGCCTGTTCAGGGACGATGGGGTTGTTCACTGTAAAACCTGCTCTTGAAGGAGGGGCCACCTCAGGAATGGCAAACGGACCTGCGTGGCGAATGGGCTGCGAATGAATGAAAAAAAATTAATCAGCAGATGTATAGCACAGGCAAATTGCTTCCCTGGTAGGACTTTTCAAACAAGTTCTGACCCCTTATCGGCTTTTTTGAAATTGGTATGCCGCGGCGCTCGGCAGTGCCCCGCCTGACGGCCCCTGAAAGCGCAACCCTGGTTTTCAGGCCCATGGCCGGCAATTGCCCGTCTGCATGCGAAGGCCGGCAATGAAGGACAAATCGATGCATGCCAACGCGCAGGCGTGGCGAACCTGCCCATGATCGGAACAGGCGCTAGCGCATGAACCCCATGCCCCGCCCTTCCCGCACCTCGGGCTTGATGCGGTGCTCGGCTTCGAGCTGCGCCAGGAATTCCTCGGCGGCCAGTTCCGCCTCCAGAATCACGCCCTGCCGCTTGACCGCCGCGAAGTCGCCGGGACACAGCTGCGTGAGCTGGGCCAGCCGCTGCGCCAGCGCGCCGGTGAGCAGGCCGGCGTCGCCGGCCAGCGCTTCGGTGGTGAACATGGTTTCGCGCTGCTCGCGCGTCAGCGGCATGAACCGGATCTTGAAGGTGAAGCGCCGCAGCGCCGCCTGGTCCAGGCTTTCCAGCAGGTTCGTGGTGCAGATGAAAATGCCCGCGTAGCGCTCCATGCCCTGCAGCATCTCGTTGACTTCGGTCACTTCATAGGTCCGCTGGGCGCCGCGCCGGTCCTGCAGGAAGCTGTCGGCCTCGTCGAGCAGCAGCACTGCTTTTTCCAGCTCGGCTTCGCGGAACATGGCGGCCATCTTCTGCTCGGTTTCGCCGACGTATTTGCTCATCAGGTCGCTGGCCTGCTTGATCAGCAGCGGCTGCTCCAGCGCCTGGGCGATGTGCTCGGCCAGCGCGGTCTTGCCGGTGCCGGGCGGGCCGTAGAAGCACAGGCTGCCGTGGCCCCGGCTTTTGAGCGCCTGCACGATGCGTGGAATCTCGAACCGCGACTCGACGTTGAGCATCGCCAGGTCGTACGTCGTGACGTTGCGGCGGCCCGCCGGTTGGGCCTGATTGCCCAGCGCCACATCGGCGTTTTTCAGCTGGCGCTCGATCAGCGACTCCAGAATTGAAGCCCCCACGCTCCCCACAACGCGCGGTTCGCTGCCCCCCGAGGAGGCGCTGCGCCTGCGGTCCGGCGAAGCCGGTCCCGTGGCCCAAACTGGTGAAGAAAGAGCCTGCACGCCCGGCTGAATGCCCATGGGCGCGTCCAGACCTTTTTCAGGCGCGCTGGCCAGCCGGGCAAAGCGCACCGCCGTGCGGATCTGCGCAGGCGTCAGTCCCTTGCGGGCGGTGAGCCTGGCGATGAACGCATCGCTGACCTGCACGCCTTCGAGCGTCTTGCGCACGATGCCTTCGCGCGCGCCGGGCGGCGGCGAGCGCAGTTCCAGGTGGTAGGCAAAGCGGCGGCGGAAGGCCGGGTCGATCTGCTCGATGCGGTTGGTCACCCAGAGCGTGGGCACGGTGTTGGTTTCCAGGATCTGGTTGACCCAGGCCTTGCCGCTGACCGAGCCGCTGGCCGGCGCGGTCAACTGATCGGAACGCGCCATCAGCTGCGCGGCTTCGCTGGAAATCGGCGGAAACACGTCCTCGACCTCGTCGAACAGCAGCGCCGAATGCATGCTGCCCTTGAGGAACACCTGCGCGATCTGCAGCGAGCGGTAGCGGTCGCGCCCGCTCAAAGAATTGCCGTCGCGGTCGGCATATTCGACCTCGAACAAATCCAGCCCGGCGGCCTGCGCCACCACCTTGGCCAGTTCGGTCTTGCCGGTGCCGGGCGGGCCGTAGAGCAGCACATTCACGCCCGGCTCCTTGCCGGCCACCGCATGGCGCAGCAGCGACACCAGCACCTGCGCGTCTTCCTGCACAAAGGCAAAGTCGCCAAGGCCCAGCAGGCTGCGGGTCGCGGGCCGGGTGAAGACCGCCATCAATTCGCTGTGGTCGCGGTACTTGCGCATCAGCACGGGCGGCAGCTTCTCGCTGACCTTCATCAGGTCGGCCAGGTCGGTGATGTTGTGCTCGGAAATCAGGTTCTCGACCATGCCGATGCGCTCCAGCCGCGAGCCGGGCCGCAGCGCCTCGGCCACCTCGGGCGCCTTCACGCCGGCGACGTCGGCAATCGCCGCATAGGCCTCGGGCGCGTTGTTGACCTTGAACTCGACCAGCAGCGAGCGCAGGTCGCGCTGGTAGCGCGCCAGCGTGCCGTAGAGCAGCAAGGCGCGCTCGGCCCGGTTGAGCTGCAGGAGGCTGGCCAGCGCCTCGATGTTTTTCTCGACCAGCGTGGACTGTTTTTTCAGCGCCAGCGCCAGCCAGTCGCCGGTGGCGCTGAGCACCGACAGCAGGTCCTTGGGCTGGTCCTTGGCATGCTCGTCGAGGTAGAAGAACAGCGTACCTTCCTCGTAGGGGCCGCGCCAGACGCCATGGCGCGCCATGAACTCGGCGTCGCTCAGGCTTTCATGGTCCTGCCAGAACTCGTTGCCCTTGCAGCGGCGCCCCAGGAATTCGCGCAGCCGCTGCAGCGCCGGCAGGGGCCACACCAGGTGCCGGCCGGACAGCGACAGCAGGCTGGTCAGGTCGCGCCGCACATTGAACTTGGCGCCCTGGCGCGCGGCCAGGTTGAGCACGAAATGCGAGCACATCAGGTCCAGCACCGGCGCGTCTTTCAGCCCGGGGGACAGCAGCCATTGCTGCGGATGCTCGACAAGGGAACGCTTGTTCATGGACAGACTCCAGTTTCCAACTACCTCCAACTCTCCCTCGCTGAATTTTTATTGATTCGAAGAAACTGCACCATAACGCATGCTGAAGCGGCATGGAAGACACTACTTGAATAGTGCCGCGCGGCCAGGGCGTCATGGAGGCGCCCGAAAAGGCGCGGAAAATGCCTGCTGCCTGCTTCACGCCGTGTTCAACAAGGAAATCCATGCTCAGCCTGACCGATATCGAACAAGCCGCCCAGCGCCTGCATGGCCATTTGCTGAACACGCCGTGCGTCGAATCGCGCACCCTGTCGCAGCTCACCGGGGCGCAAATTTACCTGAAATTTGAAAACCTGCAGTACACCGCTTCGTTCAAGGAGCGCGGCGCCTGCAACAAGCTGGCGCAGCTGACCGAGGCGGAGCGCCAGCGCGGCGTGATCGCCATGAGCGCCGGGAACCATGCGCAGGGCGTGGCCTATCATGCGCAGCGCCTGGGCATCCGCGCGGTCATCGTCATGCCGCGCTTCACGCCGGGCGTGAAGATCGAGCGCACCCGGGGCTTTGGCGCCGAGGTGGTGCTGCAGGGCAGCACGCTGGATGAATCGCGCGCCCATGCCTTGCAACTGGCCGAACGCGAAGGCCTGGTGTTTGTCCATCCCTACGACGATGAAGCCGTCATGGCCGGTCAGGGCACGGTCGGGCTGGAAATGCTGCATGCCGTGCCCGACCTGGAGGTGCTGGTGATTGCCGTGGGCGGCGGCGGGCTGATCGCCGGCATGGCCACGGCGGCCAAGGCGCTCAAGCCGGGCATCGAGATCATCGGCGTGCAGACCTCGCGCTTTCCCGGCATGGTCAACGCCATCAAGGGCACGCACCATCCGCAGGGCACCAGCACGATTGCCGACGGCATCGCGGTCGGAACGCCCGGCGTGCTGGCGCAGGCCATCATTGCCCGGCGCGTCGATGACCTGCTGCTGGTCGACGAAGGCGACATCGAGCAGGCCATGGTGATGCTGCTGGAGATCGAGAAAACCCTGGTCGAGGGCGCGGGCGCGGCCGGGCTGGCGGCGCTGCTGAAATACCCGGCGCGCTTTGCCGGCCTGAAGGTCGGGCTGGTGCTGTGCGGCGGCAACATCGACCCGCTACTGCTGGCGGCGATCATCGAGCGCGGCATGGTGCGCGCTGGGCGGCTGGCGCGCCTTCGGGTCGGCGCGCGCGACGTGCCCGGCTCGCTGGCCCGGATCACCGCCACGGTCGCCGACGCCGGCGCCAACATCGAGGAAGTGCACCACCAGCGCGCCTTCACCATGCTGGCCGCGCTGAACGTCGAGATCGAGCTGGTGGTGCAGACGCGCGGCCGGCCGCACATCGAGCAGGTGCTGCAGGCCTTGCGGGCGGCGGGCTTCGAGGCGGAAGAGCAGCACTGAGCAGCGCTGCGCGAGTGCCAGGAAAGGCGCTTTCAGACAGGCCCTGCCCTTTTTACAGTGACTTGAAGCAGTTCAAGGCGTAGCCCACATGCAGCGCCGCCCCCATGTAAAGCACATCCTCGTCGATGTTGAACTGCGGATGGTGGTGCGGAAAGCAGGCGCCGGTTTTCGCGTTGCGCGCGCCGATCAGCGCCATCAGCCCCGGGTACACCTCCAGGAAGTCGCCGAAATTCTCCGACACCATCAGGGACGGAAACTGGATCAGCGGACCGGGGCCGAACAGCTCGCGCACCGTCTGCGCGGCGACTTCGCTGCAGCGCGGATCGTTGGTGAGCAGCGGGCCGCCGCGCCGGATGGTGATGTCGGCGGTGGCGCGCAAGGCCATGGCGGTGCTGTGCACCACCCGGCGCAGGGCCGCCTGCAAATGCGCCTGGTCCGCCGGGTCGGTGGTGCGCAGGGTGCCGGCCAGCACCGCCCGGTCGGGAATGACATTGGCCGCCTCGCCGCTGTGCAGCTTGCCGAAGGTCAGCGCGGCCGCATGCGTCGGGTCGATCTCGCGCGCCATCAGGTGCGAGACATTCATCACGATGGAAGACGCGACCACGATCGGGTCGATTCCGCGGTGCGGATTGGCCCCGTGGCAGCCCACGCCGGTCACCACGATTTCAAAATTGTCGCCGGCGGCCATGCGCGGGCCGGCCTGCACCGACACCTTGCCGGTCTCGATCTCGGACCAGAGGTGAATGGCGAAGGCGCTCTTGACAGGAAACGGCGCCAGCGCCTTGAGAATCTCGGCGGTGCCGCCGCCGCGCTCTTCGGCCTGCTGGAAGCACAGCTTGACCGTGCCGTTCATCGTGCCCTTCAGGTGCTGGAAAACTTTGGCCGCGCCCAGCAGCATGGCCACATGCCCATCATGGCCGCAGGCATGCATGACGCCCGGCGTTTGCGAGCAGTAGTCCAGGTGCTCGTTTTTTTCATGAATGGGCAAGGCGTCCATGTCGGCCCGCAGGGCGACCATCTGGCCGGTGCTGGTGCCCTCGATCGTGGCGACCACCCCGTGGTCGCCGACCACCTCGAACGCGATGCCCATGGCAGCCAGTTCGCGCTGCACCAGTTGCGAGGTGTACTGCTCCTGGAAAGACAGCTCGGGCGCTGCATGCAGCGCGCGCCGCAAACCCACCATGTAGTCCTGATAGCGCCTGGAAATTTCCGTCACGGATACGTTCATGTCGTTCATGTCGTGTATGTCCTCATGGATTGCCCACCTCGGTGCCGCCGCCCGAAGGGGCCGACAGCGCTTTTTTGACCAGCGGCCACAGGCCCAGCAGGCCCAGCACCGGCCCGGGCAGCAAGATCCACAAGGCCTTGCTTCCCAGCACGTCGATGAAGTTCAGCAGCACGGTGATGCTGATGATGGTGATTGAAAATCCAATGGAATTCTGGATCGCCAGCGCGCTGCCCACCGACTGCGGCGGGCAACTTCGGGCGGACAGGGAGGAAAACTGCGGCGAGTCGGCCACCACGAAAAACCCCCAGGCCAGCAGCACCCCCAGGCGCGCCAGCAGCCAGTCCGGGCTCAGCAGCGGATAGGCCAGGCACAGCAGGCCCGACGCGAGCAGGGCGCAGGCCGCCACCGGCGCGCTGCCCACCCGCAGGCTCAGCCGCCCGCCCAGCACGCACCCCAGGAACCCGGCGGCAATGCCCAGAAAACTGATGGCTGCCACCGAGCCCGGCACCGCCGGATACCACTGCCGGGCATCGAGCAGCCACTGCGCGGCCAGCCACGGAAGCACCGCCCAGAAGGCGTACAGCTCCCACATGTGGCCGAAGTAGCCGAAGGCGGCCGCGCGGAAATCCGGAATCCCGAACACGCCGAAAGCCCGGCCGAAGGAGCCGCCGCGCGTTTCCGTGCTCTTTTTCAGGTAAGGGCCGTCACCCAGAAAGTAGACCAGCGCGGCGCCCGTCACCGCCAGCACGGACGACACCTGGACCACGCTCTGCCACGGCAGGCTGGCGCCCAGCGCGCGCACCCCATGGGGCAAGGCCGTGCCCAGCGTCAGCATGCCCACCAGCAGGCCCAGGGCGGCGCCGGACCGGGCGCCGACCCAGCCGACGATCATCTTCATGCCCAGCGGGTAGATGCCGGCCAGGCAGACGCCGACCGCGAATCGAAACGCCAGGCCCGAGCCAAAACCCGTCCAGCCGCCGGAGAACCCGGCATTCACCACGGCACCGGCGATGCAGGCCAGGGCGAATATGCGGCTGGTCGAATACCGGTCTGCCCAGCCGGACCCCGCCAG
>JAQGMN010000257.1 GCA_028292345.1 Polaromonas sp.
CCGGTGCTGCGTGGCCATGTCGTCGCTGGCGACGGCATGGTAGAAATCCATCGCCGTCTTCGGGATGAAGTTGAACACCGCCGACGAATACACCGGCGTGCCCAGCGCCTTGTAGGCGGCGGCATAGACCTCGGCCGTGGGCAGGCCGCCCAGGTAGGAGAAGCGGTCGCCCATCCTCAGGAAAATGGAGGACATGGTTTCGATGTTGCCCACGCCGTCCTTGAAGCCGATCAGGTTCGGGCAGCGGTCGGCCAGGATGGCCAGCGAATCGGCGGTGAGCTTGCAGACGTTGCGGTTGTAGACGATGACGCCGAACTTCACGCTCTTGCAGACCTGCTCCACATGGGCAATCAGCCCTTCCTGGCAGGCTTCCATCAGGTAATGCGGCAGCAGCAGGATGCCGTGGGCGCCCAGGCGCTCGGCTTCCTGTGCGCAGGCAATGGCAAAGCGGGTCGAGCCGCCGACGCCGGCGATGATCGGCACCTTGCCGGCGCAGGTGTCCACGGCGGTCTTGATGATCAGCGGGTATTCGTCGCCCGTCAGCGAGAAGAACTCGCCCGTGCCGCCGGCGGCGAACAGCGCCGTGGCGCCGTAAGGGGCCAGCCATTCGAGGCGCTCGGCATAGGTCCTGGGATTGAAGTCGCCCTGCGCGTCAAAGTCGGTGACGGGGAAAGACAGGAGGCCGGAGCTGACGATGGTTTTGAGGTCTTGCGGGTTCATAAATGGTACTTTTGAAAAATGTTGAGTCGAGGCGCGAAGCGGATGGACCGCTAAAGGTCGGTCCGCATCAAATTCCCATGGCGCATGCCATGCCTCTCCTTGCCCGCTGAAGCAGTGCAATGGAGAGGCGCTGCGGGTATTACTTGAACAGGCTAGGCAGCCACAGCGAGAACGCCGGCACGTAGGTCACGAGCAGCAGGCAGGCGGTCAGCGCCCCATAGAACGGCAGGATCGATTTCATGACCTCCCCCACCGATATGCCCCCGATGGCGCACCCCACGAATTGCGTGACCCCCACTGGTGGCGTGTTCAGGCCGAGCGCGCAGTTGATCAGCATCACGATGCCGAACTGCACCGGGTCCATGCCGAACTGGGCAGCGATCGGCAAAAAGATCGGCGTGCAGATCAGGATGGTCGCGGCCATGTCCAGGAAGGTGCCCAGCACGAACAGCAGCACATTGATCATCAGGAAGATCACCCACGGCGTGGCGGTGAACGAGGTCATCAGCGCACCGGTCTTCTGCGGCACTTCGTACAGCGCCATGAAGTAGCCGAAGGCCGAGGAGATGCCGATCAGCAGCAGCACGACGCCGGTCGTCTTGCAGGCCTTGGCGCAGGCCTTCAGAAAATGCTCCCACGACAGCGAGCGGTACACCAGCACCGTGACGATCAGCGCCCAAAGCACCGCCGTGGCAGCCGACTCGGTGGCGGTGAAGATGCCGGACAAAATGCCCACCAGGATGATCACCACGATCATCAGGCCGGGCAGCGAACCCAGGAAGGCCATCAGCACTTCCTTCCAGCCCGGGAAATTGCCCCGGGTCGGATAGCCGCGCTTGACGGCCACGTAGTACGCGGCGGCCAGGTTGCACAAGGTGAGGATCAACGCCGGGATGATGCCGGCCAGAATCAGGCTGAACACGCTGACCGAGGCAATGCCGGTGGTCGCCAGCGCAAAGATGATCAGGTTGTGCGAGGTCGGCATGATGGCGCCGACCAGCGCGGCGTGGGTGGTGACGTTGACCGCATAGTCGGCGTCGTAGCCCTCTTTCTTCATCAGCGGAATCATCACCGAGCCCATGGCCGACACGTCGGCCAGCGGCGAGCCGGCCACGCCGCCAAACAAGGTGCAGCCGATCACGTTGCTCATGCCCAGGCCGCCGCGCACATGGCCGACCATGCTGTTGGCAAAGCGCACGATGCGCTGGGCAATGCCGCCGTAGAGCATCAGCTCGCCGGCAAACACGAAGAACGGGATGGCCAGGAAGGAAAACACCTGCATGCCGCCGATCATCTTCTGGAAGACGACCGGGACGGGCATGCCTGAATAGAGCACGGTACAGACCGAGGCCAGCCCGATCGAGAATGCCACCGGCACGCCCAGCACCAGCAGCAGCGCAAAGCTCAAGGAGAGAACTGTCAGTTCCATTTTTTTCTTTCAATCAGTACCAGGACGGAACGACTTCTTCGTCGCGAAGCAGCGCGATGATGTGTTCAATCGAAAACATCACGATCAGCACGCCGGCAATCACCAACGACAGATAGTCGATGCCCACCGGCAGGCCCAGCATCGGGTCCAGTTCGTCCCACTTGAGGCGGGTCCACAGAATGCCGCTCTGCACCATGATTCCGCCGAACAGCGCCACCAGCAGGTGGATCAGAATTTCCAGCTTCAGGCGCATCGACTCGGGCAGCAGCGACACCATCGAGTCCAGGCCGATGTGTCCAGCATCGCGCACCCCGACCGCCACGCCGAACGCGGTGACATACAGCACCAGCTGCAGCGCCAGCGCTTCGGCCCAGGTGGGGGTGTCGTTGAATACATAGCGGCCGACCACCTGGATCTGCACGCTGAGAATGATGCCGATCAGGCAGAAGATGGCAAGGACCAGGCTGGCCTTGCTGAGCAGCCCGCACAGGCGCGAGTAGGCATGGCGCGAAGGCGGCCGCTCGTGCTCGGGGTCAACGCCCAGGGCAACAGAGCTCACGGCCGCTGTGTTGGCTGCCGCCGAGGCCGAAATTTGGGGGGCATTCATAGGATTCCTAGAAAGACGCGCGAAGCCCGGCCGGCCGTGGCCGGCCGGGCTTCAGACGGTCGGGGTTTACTTGTTGTCCTGCACAGCCTTCACCAGGCGCTGCAGGTCAGGCGTGGTGATGAACTTGGCGTATACCGGTGCCATCGCGGCCTTGAACGACGCCTTGTCCACGTCGGCCACGATCTGCGCGCCCGCCTTGGTCACGATGGCCAGGGCCTTGGCTTCCTGCTCGTCCCACTTCTGGCGCTGGAACGTCACCGATTGCTTGGCCGCGGCACGGAACATGGCCTGGTCGGCCGGCGTCATCTTGTCGAAGATCACCTTGGAGATCACCAGCATTTCAGGCGCCATCGAGTGCTCGGTGCGCGAATACACCTTGACCGCCTCGTAGTGCTGGAAACCTTCGTACGAAGGAATGTTGTTCTCGGCCGCATCGATCAGGCCGGTCTTCAGCGCGGTCAGCACTTCGCCGGTGGGCATCGGCGTGGCATTGGCACCCATGGCGCCGACCAGCGACACCCACAGCTCGGACTGCTGCACGCGGATCTTCAGGCCCTTGGCGTCGGCAATGTTGCGCACCGGCTTCTTGGCGTAGATCGAGCGGGCGCCACTGTCGTAGAAGGCCAGGCCGACGAGGCCCTGGCTCTCGCAGCCCTTGAGGATTTCTTCTCCGATCGGGCCATCGAGCGACTTGCGCATGTGCGCGATCGAGTCGAACAGGAAGGGCATGGTGGGCACCAGGCTCTTCGGGCAGGTCGAGTTCAGCGAGCTGATGTTGACGCGGTTCATCTCCAGCGCGCCGATCTTGACCTGGTCCAGCGTTTCCTTCTCGGTGCCCAGCGCGCTCTTGTTGAACACCTTGATCGTGTACTTGCCGCCGCTTTGCTTGGCCAGCACGTCGCTCATGTATTTGACGGCGGCAACGGTGGGGTATTCATCGCTGTTGTGCACGTCGGCCGAGCGCAATTCGACGGCATGGGCCGAGACACAGAGACTGGCGAGAATGCTCGCTGTCAGCGCGGCGGCGCGGAAGGAAGGACGGCGGATTGATTTCATGAAAGTCTCCTGATTGGAATTGAAAATGCTCGGCTAGAGCGACATGGGAAAACGCGAAAAAACAGGTTCAGGCAGTCCGCGCACGCCGGGGCGCAGCGCGAACACACCGCCGGCCAGCGGCTGGTCAGTCAAATCGATTCCGTCGGGGCGAATCGATGTCACGAACAGGGTGTCCAGGCCGGCGCCGCCAAAGGCGCACATGGCCGGCTTCTTGACGGGCACCGCCAGCGAGCGGTCCAGCTTGCCGTCAGGCGTGAAGCGGTGAATCTGGCCGGCGTCGTTGCCGCAGATCCAGTAGCCGCCGTCGGCATCGACGGCCGCGCCGTCGGGCCGGCCGGGCAGCGGGTTCATGTCGATGAACAGCCGCCGGTTCGACGGCGTGCCGGTCTCGATGTCGTAGTCAAAAGCCCAGACCGACTGCACCAAGGGATGCGAATCCGACAAATACATCGTGCGGCCGTCGGGGCTGAAGGCCATGCCGTTGGGGGTGATGAAGCCGTCCAGCAGCCGGGTCAGGCCAGTATCTTTTTGATAGCTGTAAACGCAGCCCACGCTTGCGCCAGCGGCCATATTCATCAACATGGTGCCGGCCAGGAAGCGTCCCTGGCGGTCGCAGCGTCCGTCGTTGAAGCGCATGCCTTGCATGGCATGGCTGACGGGCGCCAGGCGCTCGAAGCCGAGTAGCCCGTCGTCCTGCGGTGAAAGCTGGAAGATGCCGCTCTCGGCGCCGGCGATCCATTGATTCGATCCGGCGATGGGCGCGGCGCAGGCCAGCATTTCTGGCGCCAGCCAGCTTTTGGCCTCGCCAGTGGCCGGCGTCCAGCGGCACAGCTTGCGCGCCGGAATGTCGACCCAGTAAAGCGCCTGCTCGGCGCCATGCCAGACCGGGCTTTCGCCCGTTCCGTTGCGCGCGTCGAGAACCAGTTCCGCCTTGATGAAATCGCTGCTCATGGCGCTTCAGTCGCCGAACGGGCCGGCCACCACGAAGCCGCCGCCCTGGTACTGGGCGACCGGGTCTTTCAGGTCGGGGTTCGTGGTGCGGGCATAGATGGCTTCGCGGAACACGTCCGAGCTGTCCTGCGGCACGTAGCCGATGTGGCGGGCGCGGCTGTTGTCCCACCAGGTCACGGCGTTGTCGGACATGCCGAAGATGATGCTGTGGCCCAGCACCGGGGTGGTCAGGCAGGCGGTGATCAGGCGATGCAGGTCGTCAAAGCTCAGCCAGGTGGCCAGCATCCGGCGGTCTCGCGGCTCGGGAAACGACGAGCCGATGCGCACGCAGGCGGTTTCGATGCCGTAGCGGTCGAAGTAAAAGCGCGACAGGTCTTCGCCGAAGGCCTTGCTCAGGCCGTACATGCCATCGGGCCGGGCCGGATGGTCGGCGGTGATGGTTTCGTCCTGGCGGTAAAAGCCGGTGACGTGGTTGGAACTGGCAAACACGACGCGCTTGACGCCATGCTTGCGGGCAGCTTCATAGAGGTTGTAAACCCCCAGGATATTGGCCTGCAAAATGGGTCCAAACGGGCCTTCGACCGAAACGACGCCCAGATGGACGATGGCATCCACGCCCTGGACCATTGCATCGACCGCTGCAGCGTCGGCCAGATCGGCCAGAACCACCTCCTCGGCCTCGACCGCATCGCCAAAGGCCTGCACATCGGAGAGGCGCAGCACAGAGCAGTTGGCCTTGAG
>JAQGMN010000261.1 GCA_028292345.1 Polaromonas sp.
CCGGCTTTGCACGATGGCCCGCGCATCGGCCGGTTTGGGCTCGAAGACGTGGGCGTCCTCGTCGGGGCCGACCAGCGTGGTGACGCTGACGCGCTCGCCGCCGACCACCCGCACCAGGTCGCCCAGGATGCTGAAGCTGGCCACCACGGAAACGGGCGGCGGCCGGTCGGCCGCGAAGCCGGCGCCCGAGAGCAGGGCGGCGCCGGCAAGGCCCGCTGTAAGGAGTTTGCGCAGGGCACGGTGCATCGTTTGACCTTCAAGGGTTGGATAAAAAAAGAAAAAGGAGCGCGAACTTCAGGCAATGCGGTGGCGCGTGGCCCGGACCCGGGGCAGCCAGCCACCGGGCGCGACCAGCAGGGACGCGAAGTACAACGCACCGGCGCAGCCGATGATGGTCGGCCCCGAGGGCGTGTCCAGGTGGTAGGACAGCAGCAGCCCGGCCGCGCTGGCCAGCATGGCCTGCGCGCTGGCGTTCACCAGTTGCGCGGGCAGCGTGTCGTGCCACAGCCGGCTCGACACGGCGGGCAGCATCATCAGCCCCACCGCCATCAGCGTGCCCAGCGTCTGGAAACCGGCGACCAGGTTGATGACGACCAGCATCAGGAAGCCCTGCTGCCACAGCCAGCCGCGCCGGCCGGCAGCCGAGAGAAACACCGGGTCAAAGCTTTCGAGCACCAGCCCGCGGTACATCGCCGCCAGCAGCAGCACGCTGACCGAGGCCACGCCGGCCACCAACAAGAGGCCCGGCATGTCCACGCCGAGCGCGCTGCCGAACAGGATGTGCAGCAGGTCGAGCTGGGTGCCGTGTCCCGAGATCAGCGTCACGCCCAGCGCCAGCGCCACCAGGTAGACGGCCGCCAGGCTGGCGTCTTCCTTCAGCGTGGTGAAGCGCGTGACCAGCCCGGCCAGCGCCGCCACCCCCATGCCCGCCGCCACGCCGCCCAGCGCCATCGCGGTCAGCGACAGGCCGCCCAGCATGAAGCCGATGGCCACGCCCGGCAGCACCGCGTGGCTGAGCGCATCGCCCAGCAGGCTCATGCGCCGCAGCGTCAGAAACACGCCGAGCGGCGCGGCGCTGAGCGACAGCGCCAGCGTGGCGACCAGCGCGCGGCGCATGAAGGCGAATTCGGCGAAGGGGGAAAACGCCGTGTCCCAGAGCCAGGCGGCCAAGGCCATCATGCGGCGGCTTTCCGCAGGGCCGACGTGCCGCTGCCGCAGAGTTCGGCGTTCTCGTCCCAGGCTTCGGCCATGGCGCGGGCGCGCTGCAGATTGGCGTCGGTCAATACCTCGGCGGTGGCGCCCCAGTCGACCCGTTCGCGCGCCAGCAGCAGCGTGCGGGGGAAGTACTCGCGCACCAGGCTGTCGTCGTGCAGCACGGCAATCACCGTGCGCCGCTGCCGGTGCCACTGGCGCACCAGGCCCAGCAGGGCGGCGGTGGTTTTGGCGTCAATCGCATTGAAGGGCTCGTCAAGCAGGATCAGCTCGGCATCCTGCACCAGCATGCGGGCAAACATTGCCCGCTGCAATTGCCCGCTGGACAGGCTGCCGATGGCGCGGCGCTCAAAGCCTTCAAGCCCCACGGCCAGCAGGGCGGCATCGACCCGTCCCAGCAGGGCCCGGTCCACGGCGCCCCAGGCCTGGGTGGCGCCCCAGCAGCCCAGCAGCGCGCAGTCGCGCACGTCGATCGGAAAGCTGCGGTCGATGTCCGCCACCTGCGGCAGGTAGGCGATGCGCTCGCGCGGCGGCAGCACCGTCAGCGCGCCGCCCGAGCGGCCGCCTTCGATCGGCAGCAGGCCGGCGATGCTTTTGAGCAGGGTGCTTTTGCCCGAACCGTTCGGCCCGACCACGGCGGTGAGCGAGCCCGGCGCGAAGCTGCCGCTGATGTGGTGCAGCGCCGGATGCTGGCGGTAGCTGACCGTCAGGTTGCGCAGCGACACCACCGGGCTGGCCGCTACCAAGGCGCCGCCTCCAGCTGCGCCCAGACCACCGCGAGCCACAGCAGCAGCACGGCCGGCAGCACCGCCAGCACCCGCAGCCAGGCGGGCCAGGCAAGCACGGAAGCGCCGGCGTGGCGGGATCGAGGTAAAGAGGTCAGGGGCGGGCGCATGTGGGTATCCATGAAGAAGACGGCAAGGCAAGCCCAGGTTGCGGTGATAATGCAACCTGATTGCGATAGTTGACTAGTCTAACGCAACTTGATTGCATTAATAAATTTAGCGAAGGCCAATCCATGGCATCCGTCACGCCTCCGGAATCCACCGTCCTCGACCCCATCGACGCGCTGCTGTCGGCCCACGGCCTGCGGCGCACGGCGGCGGCGCGGCGGGTGCTGGGCTGGCTGCTGGCGCATCCCGACACCAGCTACACCCACGCGCAGCTGCAGACGGCGCTCAGCGGCGAAGACCCTTTGGCGCTGGACCGCGTGACGCTGTACCGGCTCATCGACCGGCTGACGCAGGTCGGCCTGCTGCTGTGCCGGGTGGACGCCAGCCGGGTGCGGCGCTACCAGGCGATGCCGGCCAGCGTGCAGGCCATGCCGCATTTCGAATGCCAGAGCTGCCACCGCGACCGTCCGCTGGACGGCGCGCTGACGGGCAGTGCCGACGACCTGGAGCGCGCCGCACAGTCCGCGCTGGCGGCGCTGAAGGCGCTGGGCTACCAGGGCCTGAGCATGGACTTTGCCGTGCGCGGCGTCTGCGCCGACTGCGCCACCGGGGCGGCGCCTCCATCGCCGGCGTGATGGTCCCGACCGCTTGCGGCGGCCCGATGCGGGTGCACGGCTTGAACCGCCAAGCGCAACGGGCCGGTGGCCTGGAACACTGACCATTCGGAGACTTGTTGATGCCTTTCCTGCAGACCCTGCAATCCCTGCCCGTGTCGGCCCAGACGGTCGGCCTGCTGCTGCTGTCGAACGTGTTCATGACCTTTGCCTGGTACGGGCACCTGAAGAACCTGGCCACCGCGCCCTGGTACCTCGCCGCGCTGGTCAGCTGGGGCATTGCGCTGTTCGAGTATTTGCTGCAGGTGCCGGGCAACCGCATCGGTTTCACCCAGTTCAGCGTCGGCCAGCTCAAGATCATGCAGGAGGTCATCACGCTGGCGGTGTTCGTGCCGTTTGCCGTGTTCTACCTGAACGAGCCGCTCAAGCTCGACTACCTCTGGGCGGCGCTTTGCATGGTGGGGGCTGTGTATTTCATCTTCAGAGGATAGGCCCCCACGCTCCCCACTGCGTGTGGTTCGCTGCCCCCCGAGGGGGCCGCCCCGCCTTCGGCCCGGCGAAGCCGGTTCCGTGGCGGGAACTTGCACAGGCCGGGGAGGGGACAGCGTCCGGCTCTCACCGCTGCATGTGGTTCGCCATCCCCAAAAGAGGCGGGCTTGGGCGGTCCGGCGCTGGCGCCGAACGGCAAATAGTCGCTCAATCCAGGGGTTATCCATCAGAAAAGAGTTTGCCTGGGTGTCAACCGGACCGCAAAGTCATCGCGGTTAAACTCC
>JAQGMN010000324.1 GCA_028292345.1 Polaromonas sp.
GGCTTGAACAGCTTGCCGATGGCGGTCATCGGCAGGGCCTCCAGGATATGGATGGTCTTGGGGTAGGCCGGGCGTTCCGGAATGTAGCGCTGCGCGAATTCGGACAGCGCGGCGGCGTCGATCCGGCTGCCCGGCCGGAGCGAGACAAAGGCCACCGGCAGCTCGCCGGCATAGTCGTCGGGCGCGCCGACGGCGGCGGCCATCAGCACCGCCGGGTGGCGCAGCAGCGCCTCCTCGATCACGGCCGGGTCGATGTTGTGGCTGCTGCGGATGATCACGTCCTTGGACCGGCCGGTGACATGCAGGTAGCCGTTGGCATCCCGGTGGCCGATGTCGCCGCTGACCAGCCAGCCGTCCCCGGTGAACACGCCGGCATCGTTCTTCGCATCGGTGTAGCCGGGGCTGACATTCGGGCCGCGCAGGCGCAGGATGCCGTCGGCCCCGTCGGGCAGCGCCTGCCCGGCTTCGTCCGCCACCTGCACGGCGGTGAACGGCAGCGCCAGACCGACCGAGCCAGGCACCCGGGGTGCGCCTGTCGGCTCGATGGCGATCACGCCGGCGCATTCGGTCATGCCCAGGATGTTGCGCACCGCAATGCCCAGGCGCTGCTCGAAGGCATCGGCCAGCTCGGTCGGCAGCGGCGAGCCGCCGGTCAGCAGGCAGCGCACCCTCGACAAATCCTCGCCCGCGCGCGGCACGCCCAGCAGCGTCGACATGACGGTGGGAACGCCGGCCAGCAGGGTGACGCGGTGGCGTTCCAGGAATTTCCAGTAGGCCTTCATGAAGCCGGTGTTGCGCAGGCCCAGCAGGGTCGGCAGCACCAGCTCGCCGCCCGACAGCAGCGTGGAAAGGCCATAAACGAAGGAGCCGGCCACATGGAACAGCGGAAAGCCGTTGAGCACGACGTCGCGCTCCGTGGCGCTGTACATGCAGGCCGCGCCCCAGGCGGCGTGCAGCTGGTTTTTGTGCGTGTGGCGCGCCAGCTTGGGGTGGCCGGTGGTGCCGCCGGTGTGGAACAGCGCGACCAGGTCGTCGGCGCTGGTTCCGGGCCGCTGCAGCCACTCCCGGGCCGGCCGGTCGGCCAGCAGCGCGTCGAAATCGGGCGCGTCCGGCGCGCCGCCCACGGCCAGGACCGCCTTGAGCCCGGGGCAATGCGCCCGCAGGTGCGGCACGCAGGACCAGATGTCCAGTTCCGGATGGGGGCCGAGCGCCACCAGGATGTTGATCCGCGCCGCCCGGACCAGCTCGGCGATGTGCTCGGCGCCCAGCAGGTAGTTGATGGGGCACACGACGCCCGCCGTCTCGGCGCCCCACAGCGTGAAATAGGCCTGCGGAATCGCCGGCAGCAGCATGGCCACGCGCGGCGGCTCGCCGCCGGCCAGTTCGGTGAACAGCTGCGCGGCGCGGCGCACCTGGTCGATGAACTGCGAATAGGTCCAGCTTTGGCTCGGCACCGACGTGTCGCTTGACGCGATGAAGGTCAGCGCCCGCCGGTCCGGGTGCAGGCGGGCCGCGCTGGCCAGCCCGTCGAAGACGCTCTGGTGCGGCATGAATGCTTCGTAGGGAAGCGATTCGATTTCCCGGATGTCGGCGATGCCCTTGATGCTGCGTGCGCTCACATTGATTCCTTCCAGCGGTGGGATTTCCGGCCCTCTCGACAGAGGCCGGGTTGCTGGCTGGAAGCTTAGGCGGCGGGCCGCCGCCTGTCTGTCTGCCGCGATGGCGACCGGGATAACCCTAGGCGCAGAGTTGGCCTGTGGGCATATTTTTTGGCATAAAATCAGCCATAGGCCTGGTGGCGCCTGCGCAAGTAGCTATCAATAAAGTAGCAAAAATACC
This sequence comes from Polaromonas sp., assembly GCA_028292345.1. Taxonomy (GTDB): domain Bacteria; phylum Pseudomonadota; class Gammaproteobacteria; order Burkholderiales; family Burkholderiaceae_C; genus Polaromonas. The sequence continues at coordinate 1,840 of JAQGMN010000324.1, forward strand.
GCGCGCATGAACCGCTGGCGGCGGCCTGGCGCGCTGTGCGGTGCCGCCTTCAATGCGCGCCCGAATCGGGCGATGGCAGCGGCTGCGAAGTCCATGCCAGCGCCAGCGCGAACAGCTCGTTGCGGTGGTGGATGCCCAGCCGGTCGAATGCCCGGTCCCGGTAGGTTTTGACCGTTCCCGTGGAAATGCCCAGGTCGACGGCCACGCCCTCGTGGGTCCAGCCGCGCAGCAGGCGGTCGCACACTTCGCGTTCGCGCTTCGGCAGGCCCTGCAGCGGGTCGGCCAGCGCAGGCGAATCAACGGCGGCATCGAGGCCCGCGCCCGACAGCTGGATGTGCAGGTTCACGCACGAGAACAGCGGCTCGCCCAGCCGGCCCAGCACGTCGATGTCGGCATCAATGAAGGCGCCCTGGCGCTCGTTGCGGTACAGGTTGATCGCCAGCAGGCTGCCGTCGTCCCGGATGCGCACCAGCGAGGCGCGCTCGCGCAGCCCGTTGCGCGTGTAGATGCCCCGGCGGTGCCTTTCCGGGATTTCCTGGGCATGGCAATGGGTGATGGCCGCTTCGCCGCTTTTGAGCCCTTCGCGGGCCGCGTCGAAGGTGTGGTCGGTCAGGTAGATGCCCTGGCGGTAGAAATGGAAGGCTTCGGTCGTGCGGTCCGGCAGCTGAAGGCTTGCGCCCCCGTGGAACAGCGGCGGCTGGTTGACGCGCAGGCTGTAGATCGACATCCAGCACAAGGGCAGCACCTGGTTCAGGCTGCCCAGCGCCGAAACGCCGAAACCCGGCTGTCCGATGCAGCCGATCACCTTGGCAAGGGCCAGCGACTCCCGCTCCAGCCCGTCGGAAACCCTGGCGCCGCCCGGCTTGTCGAAGTGAATCAAAAGCATGTGTCTCCATTCCTTGAACGGCTGGCGACCTGCTCAAAACATCGCGGCCGTCTTTTTCGTCGGATTATCTTGCATTTGCCTGGCGCGCCCGTGTCGGGGTTTTTCGGCATTCCGGGCTGGCGGCCCCGGATGCGCGTGCCATCAAGCGCCGTCGGGCTTGATCTGCGCGCGGGCGATGACCGCCTTCCAGCGTGTCTGCTCGGCCCGGATGAAGGCATCGAATTCGGCGCCGGTGCTGCCCACGGCCAGTGCCGTTTCCTGGGACAGCTTGTCCTTGACCTGCGCGCTGCGCGAGGCCTTGATCGCCTCGGCTTCGAGCTTGTCGATATGCGCTTTGGGCCACTTGCTGGGCGCCATCAGGCCGTACCACTGGGTCATCTCGAAGCCTTTGTACCCCTGCTCGGCCACGGTGGGCACGTCGGGCAGCTGCGGCAGGCGCTGCGCCGTGCCGGTGGCGATGCAGCGCAGCTTGCCGGACTTGATGAATTGCAGCAGCGCCGGCGCGCCCACCGAAGCGGCCTGCAGCCGACCGCCCATCAGGTCGGTCAGCATGGGGCCGGTGCCCCGGTAGGGCACATGCACCATGAAGGTCTCGCTGACCATCTTCAAATACTCGAACGCCAGGTGGCCGGCGCTGCCGTTGCCGGCCGAGCCGTAGTTGAGCTGGCCCGGCTTGCTTTTGGCGTAGGCGATGAATTCCCTGAGGTTTTTCACCGGCAGGTCGGGATGCACCACGTACAGGCTGGGCACCTTGGACACCAGCGTGATCGGCACGAAGTCCTTGTTGGCGTCGTAGGGCAGCTTGGGAAAGATGTAGGGGTTCACCGCCAGCGTGCCGATATGGCCCAGGATCAGCGTGTGCTCGTCGGTGCTGCCCGCCACTTCCTGCATGGCGATGTTGCCGGCCGCGCCGGGCTTGTTCTCGACAAACACGTTCTGGCCAAGGGTC
>JAQGMN010000328.1 GCA_028292345.1 Polaromonas sp.
GCCTTGCGGCCCACGGCGTCGGCGATTTCATCGACGCATTCGATGTTGATGAGCGTCGAATCCATGTCGAAGGCAATCAGCTTGAAGTCGCTGAGCTTGAGGTCGGGCGTGGCGATGTTGACGACAAGGCCGCGGGCGTGTTCGATGGGGTTCATAAAGGAAGGTACTACTGTTTTGATAGCTGGTTGCGCCAGTCGGGCATGCGCTAGCGGCTTATTTTGTTATAAATTTCAAGCACTGAAGCCAGGCGCAAGGATAGATCAATCGTCATTCCCGGCCCAGCCTTGCAGGCGGGCCGCGATCTGCTCCGGGCTGGGCAGGTCGTTGCGGTAGCTGGCGGGCAACTGCGGGGTGACGGTGTAGGTGGCAATGCCCAGCGGCCGGGTCATGGTGCGCAGGGCGTACTCGACCATCGTTTTGGTCTTGCTGCGGCATATCACGATGCCAATCGGCGGGTTCTCGCCTTCCATGCGGTGCTGCTGGTCCAGCGTGTCGAGGTAAAACTCGATCTGGCCCTTGTGCTCGGGCTTGAAGTCGCCAATCTTCAGCTCGATGGCAACCAGGCAGCGCAGGCGGCGGTGAAACAGCAGCAGGTCGATGAAGTATTCCTTGCCATCCAACTCCAGCCGGTACTGGTTTGCGACGAAGGTGAAGGCGCCGCCCATCTCGCTCAAAAAACTGCGCAGGTTGCGCACCAGCGCCTGCTCCAGTTCGCGCTCGGAATGTTCTTCGGCCAGGCCAAGAAAGTCGAAGGTGTAATGGTCCTTGACGGCCAGCAGGGCCTGGGCCTTGATGCTGTCCGGCACGGCGGCGTCGAAGTTGGTCTGGCCGTTCAGGTACTGGGCATCGCTGTGGTTGTCGAGCTGGTGCTGCAGCACGCTTTTGGCCCAGCTGATTTCTCTAACCAGCGGTTGGAGTTTTGGCTTGTCGCAGTATTCGTTAAAAAACTGCCTCATCAGCCAGAGGTTTTGCACTGAAAACCCGTTGCGCCCTGGAAACTTGGCCTGCAGGTCGCGCGCCAGATTCTCCACCACGCTTTTTCCCCAGCCGAGCGCCCGTTGCCGCTGGCTGATGTTCTCGCCCAGCCACCAGTACAGCGCGAGCAGTTCGCGGTTGGCGGCGCGCAAGGCCTGGAACTGGCGCTGGCGAATCTGCGCCCTGATTTCCAGCAGGAAGTCGCCGTAGCCCGCTGGCGGCGCTGGAATGCTTGCTGGAACCAAGTTTGCGTTCATGGGCTTTCTTCTAGCAGCCAGTTCTCGACCCGCAAGCCCGGCACGCGCAGAAACTCGGCATCGGCACTGACCAGCGTGGCATTCAGGGCCATGGCATGGGCGGCAATCAATGCGTCGTTGGCGCCTATGGGCGTGCCTGCGGCTTCAAGCTGCGTACGCAAGCGGGCGTAAATTGGAGGCACAGTATCGGTCAGCGGCACCACCTGCAAGCGGGTAATTTCAAGCTCGTAGGCAGCTTGCAGTCGAAGAGAAGGCCGTTTCAAAAGGCCGAACATCAACTCGCACTGCACGATCACGCTGGTGCAAACCGAAGCTACCCTGCCTTGTGCAACCGCCTCGCGGCCACGCTGGGCTGCCAGGCTGCGTTCGCCTTTCATGAGGTCGCTGATGATGTTGGTGTCAAGCAAAAAAATGCCTGGCGCCATTCCCGGGGTAGTCTTCGCTGCCGTACTCACAGCACGATGTCGTCAAGTGGGAGCATGCCAGCGTCCACATCTGGGAATTCATCGTCGCAGGGGCCTAGTTTGGCAATTTCATCGAGCGCCTGTAGAAAAGCCTGCGGGGAACCTCTGGGATATTCCACCGGCAACAGCTCTATGACGAGGGTATTCCCAACTTTACGCATCATGGCCTGCGTTCCGTCCAACTCGAATTCACGGGGAATCCGCACCGCCTGGTTGGCGCCGTTGCGAAACAGGCTGACCTGGCGGGCTGGCGTTTCACTTGGGTCGGCAAAGGGGTTTTCAGCGACTTGGATCATGACTTTCTCCGGTTAAGGGTTGAAAGCAGTGTAGCCTATGCCATGGCCTATGCCAATACCTCGGCCGCCACCGGCTGCCCCAAACTCCGAAGCACATCGCGCACCATCTGCGCCCGGTCCTTCGCTTCCGGCAGCGGGCGATCGATGCGCAGCTTGTCGTTGCCGGCGAGCTTGATGTGCTTGTTTTTCTGGATCAGGTGGATGATGGCCATCGAGTCGATCGGCGGGTCTTTTCGGAAGGTGATGGTGATGGCGCCGGGCGCGGCATCGACCTTGACGACGCCGTAGGGCTTGGCGATGACGCGCAGGCGGTGCACGTCGATCAGCGTTTGCGCCTGCGCGGGCAGCTTGCCGAAGCGGTCGACGATTTCTTCGAGCAGCGCGTCGATCTGGTCGGCTTTTTTCGCCGTGGCCAGCTTCTTGTAGAACGACAGGCGCAGGTGCACGTCGCCGCAGTAGTCGCTGGGCAGCAGGGCGGGGGCATGCAGGTTGATCTCGGTCGTGACGCTCAGCGGCGACAGCAAATCCGGTTCGCGCCCGGCCTTGAGCGACGCGACCGCTTCGCTGAGCATTTCGTTGTAGAGCTGAAAGCCGATCTCCAGCATGTTGCCGCTCTGGTTCTCGCCCAGCACCTCGCCGGTGCCGCGAATCTCCAGGTCGTGCATCGCCAGGTAAAAGCCCGAGCCGAGTTCTTCCATTTGCTGGATCGCATCGAGCCGCTGGCTGGCCTGCTTGGTCAGGCCTTCGAGGTCTGGAACCATCAGGTACGCATAGGCCTGGTGGTGGCTGCGGCCCACGCGGCCGCGCAGCTGGTGCAACTGCGCCA
>JAQGMN010000345.1 GCA_028292345.1 Polaromonas sp.
AGGTGCCCAGGGCCCAGCGAAGCGATGGCCCGTCGGAGCGCTCAGCTCCAACCCGCTCCCGATCCCCAAGGCAACTTTCTTTGGTGACTTTCTTTTTTGCCAGAAAAGAAAGTTACCCCCCGCCGGGAAGGCGCTCCGCACCTGAAAACCACAGAAGAAGCCACCCAAAGCCAAAGGGCCATCAACAAACGACACAGCGATGAGACCCGAAGCATTGGTAGTGACGTCTTTTCAAGAAAAATATGGTTTTTCGTATACTGCACGGGAATCTTCAGCTATTTAATTCATAGCAAATGCAGCTTTCCGCCCGACTTCGAAGCAGCCAAGCTGGCTGCTAGGCCGACTTGGCAAGCAGGCCGCGCAGGCGGCTGATCACCTGGCTGTGCAGCTGGCACACCCGCGACTCGCTGACTTCCATGACGGCGCCAATTTCGCGCAGGTTGAGCTCTTCCTCGTAGTACAGGCTCAGCAGCAGGCGTTCGCGCTCGGGCACGGCGTCGATCGCCTCGATCAGGCGCTGGCGCAGGCCGTTTTCCAGCAGCCTGACCAGCGGGTCGCCGGTTTGCGCGCCGCCGTCGTGCTTGCTGCCGCAGTGCTGGTCGATGAAGGTGTTTTCCTGCTCGTTGCGGTCAAAGTCCTCGTAATAGACCAGCTGGCAGCCCTGGATTTCCTGGAGCAGGCTCTGGTAGGCCGGCAACGGCAGCTGCAGTTCGGCGGCAATCTCGCCCTCGGTGGGGTGGCGCCCGCGCTTTTGCTCCTGCGACTGGATGGCCTTGGCCACGCCGCGCGACGACTGCCGCAGGCCGCGCGACACCCAGTCGTTGGCCCGCAACTCATCGAGCATGGCGCCCCGGATGCGCTGGCCGGCGTAGGTTTCGAACTTGGCGCCCTGGTCGTCCTGGTAGCGGCCCGATGCATCGAGCAGGCCGATCATGCCGGCCTGGATCAGGTCGTCCAGGTCCACGCTGGCCGGCAGCTTGGCGATCAGCTGCAGCGCCAGGCGCCGCACCAGGGGGGCGTATTGCGTGAGCAGGCCCGCGGTGCCGGCGGGGTCGATTTTTCCCTGGCATGTGTACATCGAGGAGGAGTCCTGCATTTCTGGCAATCTGATGAGGGTTCCGGACAGCTGCTTCAGTGCAGGCTGGCCGATGGCTGAATTTCAGGGCCCGGCCTCTGGCGGGAGGGCACAAAGGGCGCCGGGCCCGCAGCCGCCGGGCACGGCCAGTTCACCAGATCCGAAGCAATCTGCAAGAAGTCGCGGGCAGCGGCGCTGGTGCCGAAGGCCTGGACGACGGTCAGGTTGAGCCGGCGGGCCTGGGCCAGAAACGGATCGGCCCTGACGAATCCGGCAGGCTCAAGCGCCATGCCCAGGTAGCGGCTGCCGGTGGAAGCCAGGTTGGCCAGCAGGCGCCGGGCCTGGGCCGGGTCGGCGGCTTCGCTGACCAGCACCCGCAGCCTGGCCAGCGCATGGGCATAGTGCAGCTTCTTGATGCACAGGTAGGTTTGCGTGATGGCTTCGCTGCCGGCCGCGCAGACCACCAGGATGTGGTCGGCACTGGCGGCCAGCGGCGACAGCGCGCCGTCGCTGTTCAGGACGGCATTGACCAGCACCAGCCGCCCGCCACGCGCCGGCGGCGCCAGCTGCGGGCCGCTGCGCTCGTCCAGCAGCAGCACGTCCCGGCCCTGCTGCGCAAGGGCTGCCGCCAGGTTGAGCGCGACGCTGCAGGCGCCGCTGTCGCGCGTACCGTCGACCAGCGTGACACGCCGTGCGGTATTGCCGGCCATCAGCCGCCGCAGTCCGTCGGCCTGGTCAAGCACTAGCTTTTCCACAGATCGCTCCCCATGCCCTCATCGGCGGCGTGTTGAACTGCGGGCACTGCAGCCGCCTCGCCGGTTTCCAGCGCATCCAGCAGCACAAACAGCTTGCCCAGGCCTTCGAGCAAGGCGCGGCCCGGCACGGGCCGGTCTGCCCGGAGGGCATGGCCTGCCAGTTGGGCCATGACCCTGCGCGCCGTTTCGGCCCAGCCCTGCTGTGCCCGCTGCAGCCCAAACACCGTGATAGCGGCCTGCCCGGCAATCAGCAGCTTCTTGAATCCCGTCGTTTCAGGCGGCAACTGACTGGCGTCGAGTTGCTGGACAGCCTGCTTGAGCAGGCTGAAATACGGCACGCAGGCCCCCCGCCAGTCAGCCCATTGCGCGATTTGCCGGGTTGAGGCCAAGATGTCCGGACTTGCCAGCAGGTAAGACTGTTCGATCTGGTGGCCGCTGGCATCGGCAATGCGCCTGACCACACAGCGCACCGTGGAGGTTGCTGCCGCACCCGCGGTCCTGGAATCCGCTCGCATACGAACGCGCATTTCAGCAACAGACAGGCAAGCCTTGCGGCCCTTGAAAACCACGGGTTCGGCTGGACTGAATGCCAGCGCAGAGGCCAGGCTTGCCAGCGTTGCCAAAGGACTGCCAGGGGCGAATTCCACCTGGAGACTGGCAGGCGCGGACGCCGCCCAGCGTAACCCGGCGGATTGCCATTCCTGAATCTGTTCCGATGTGGTCTGGCTATCGAACAGGTAGATGAAGGGCTTGTGGTCGAAGCTATCGGGCCAGGTTTCGCCAGACTGCTTGTTGCCTGCGTTCGCGCTGCCTGCAGGCGTCAAGGGCATCGCCGCAAATGGCAGGCCGGTGCGATCGGACAGCAAAGCGGTGATGCGCCTGCGCTGGCCCGGCCTTTGCGGCAGGTCCGGGCCGGTCAGGCCGGTGACTGCCAGTACATAGTCTTTGCATGCGGCCTGGCTGTCAGCCCTGGCGCGGCTCAACATCGCCTGCAGAAATTGTTCTTCGCCCTCGGTGCCTGCGGACAATTGCCGCCAGAGCGCGCGGTTCTGGTCAAAGCCGATATCGGCGCATGACAGAGCTGCGGCGCTGGAGGTCAATTCGTGGGCGTTGTGCGCCAGCGTCTTTATCAGTTGCTGGCACTGCAAGCGCAGACGCTCGCTGACGGCTTCGGCCGCAGCCACCTTGGCCTTGTCGCGCAGGGCCGCGGGTTGCTCTTGCAGATCGGCTTCGCCCGGAATGAAGAGTGAACTCTGGCTGTTGGCTTCAAAAGCACTGTCGATCAGGCGCTTGCGGTCGCCAAGCATCAGGTGCTCGGGAACCTTCTGCCCGCTGGAGACATAGTGGACCGGCAACTGGTGGCGGATCACGATGTCGATCAGCGCGCCGGGATGCGTCGCTTCGTCCACCT
>JAQGMN010000365.1 GCA_028292345.1 Polaromonas sp.
ACTGTTCGCTGGATGACGTCAACATCACCACCGGCACCAGCGCGGTCAACGGGTGGGCTCGCACGCTGCGTAAAACATCAAGTCCCGACAGCTTGGGCAGTTTCAAGTCCAGCAGGATGAACGTAGGCTGCTTTTGCGTATCTCGACCCGCATGCGCACCCTGCCCGAACAGGAAATCGAGCGCCTGGGCGCCGTCGCGGGCAACTGCAATCTCTGCAGTGACACCCTGGTCGCGTAGCGTTAGCACGGACAGCTCCAGATGATCAGGATTGTCCTCGACTACAAGTATCAGCTGATCTTTCATGAGCATCCTTAAGTGCCAGGAAATCATTTATCATTTTTTTATCAAAAAAATTGATATCGTTTTTCTATCATATTGCACCTTGTTGAGCTGGCCAGTAAATGCTTGGCGGATACCGATTACAAAACGTGACATTTGTCAGCTATTCCCAACGCGGCATGCCCTGGCTCTTTAATTCACCTCGAAGCACAGCGTAATTCGGCACCACCGCCCTGACGGTGTCCCAGAACTGGGGGCTGTGGTTCATCACCCGCAAGTGGCTGAGCTCATGCACGACCACATAGTCAATCACCGGCAACCGGAAATGAATCAAGCGCCAATTGAGCCGGATAGAACCGTCGGCATTTGCGCTGCCCCAGCGGGTGCCGGCGCTGGACAGGCTTAGCTTGCGCCACTGAACGCCCAGCGTCGGCGCGAAATGCTCCAGTCGGCCGGCGAAAACCGCACGCGCCTGACGCATCAGCCACGTCTGGACCGCATCGCGTATCTGCTCGCCGGATGCGGTGTGGGGCAAACCGATATGAAGCAGCAACTCGCCTCCTCTTGGCTCGCTGACGGCGTCGACGATCGAGACGGATTTCAGCGCGCCGCTGCCGCCGCTGAACAGCTGAGCACCGGCTTCCCGGAAATCATGGCGCGGATCCAGGACCAGCGTGACCGTCTGGCCCATCAGCGGCAGGCTGGCACCGTCGGCCCAGGTCATGCGCGTGGTTTCCAGCCGCTCCTTCAGTTGCCGGGCTTCTGCCAGCTTTTTCAGGATCCAGCCGGATTTGTCGAGGAGCGCCTTCTCAACTTCATGCAGCGCCACCCATTTCGGTGCACGCACTGCCAGTCCGTCGGGGCCGACTGAAAAACCAATCGTGCGGCGCTTGCCGCGCGCAAACGCATAGGCCACAAGCGTGTCACCGAAAAGCAGCTGGCGCGTGGCCTGCGGATGGCGAAAAGCCACCGGCAACAGCGACTGCTGCACGGTTTGCAGCGGAAAAACGGTGCCGTTTATGCAGGCGTCTGCAGGTGCGGCAGGGCCGTCCTGCACCGCATCAGGCCATGCAGGCGAGGTCGCTGGCTTGCTCGCCACTACAGGTGTCAAGGGTTCGCCCCAGAGGTCTACCAGGGGCTGAGCAGTTTGCTGCGTCTCGCCGCGTGATGGCGGGGGTGCGCGGGGCGGGCGGCCGGCCTTGCGGCGGGGCTCGGGTCGCTGCCCGGACGCGGGTTCCAGAAAACCCAATGCGAACTGCAGAAATGTTTGCATCGTTTCAGATTAATGCGCGCAGGGTTCGAGCCTGGGATTGCCCCAGCAGGTGCGTATCGGGAAAAGTCAATGTATTTTGGTCACGGCCACCGGTGTGGGCTGGCCGGCAACATAGGCCTGCGGGTCGAGCCGGCGCATTTCGGTCTCGATCCATTCCTCTACCTCGCGCATCAGTTCGTCGGGTTGCCGGCCGGCGCTGGGAATCGGTTTGCCAATCGAGATATCGACAATGCCGGGCCGCTTGATGAAGGCCTTGCGGGGCCAGCATTTGGCCGATGTCACGGCGACAGGAATCACCGGCGCACCGGTTTCAATCGCCAGGCGTGTACCGCCGCTTTTGTAAACACCTTTCTGGCCGCGCGGAATGCGTGTGCCTTCCGGAAACATGATGACCCAGGTGCCCTGCGCCATCAGACGCTTGCCCTGTGCCACCACCTTGCTGAAAGCCTGCGACCGCTGGCTGCGGTCAATATGGATCATGTCCATCCGGGCCATGGCCCAGCCGAAAAACGGCACATACAGCAGTTCTTTCTTGAAGACATAGGCCAGCGGGTGCGGCATGATCGCCGGCATGCTCAGCGTCTCCCAGGTTGACTGGTGCTTGACCAGCAGCACCGCAGCGCTTGTTTGGCCGGTGGGCAGGTTTTCCATGCCCGTCACCCGATTTTCAATGCCCAGAATGGTGGTGCCACCCCTGACGGCTACCTTCAACCAGCCGGCGCACATCCAGTAGATCTGGGTGCTGCTGCCCACCAGCGAGAACACCAGCACCGCCAGCGCCCACGGAATGATGGTTACCGCCATCCACAGCATGTGAAGAATTGATCGAACGAGGGGCATGCAAGACTTTCCGTGAAAACAGGACGATGAAAAACACAAGGAGCAGGCTTACCGCTTTTTATAAAGCTTTTATGCCTCTAGCCCTTTTACCATGCGGAGAAGTAGCTATCAATTTGATACCAAAAACTAAACCGGTAGGGATTCCCGCTCCAGGATCAAATCGGCAAATGCGCTCAGGTCCCGGTGAACCAGTGTGCCGCCCGGCAACCCGTCGGGCAGCGGCGCGCCACGGTATCGCTCAGCCTTGCCGGTAAGCACCAGATGGGGCTCGCAACCGGCGGCCGCACCTGCTTGAAGATCACGCAGTGAATCGCCTGCGGTAGGCACGCCTTTAAGCGGCACGCCAAAGCGGGCGCCAATCTGCTCGAAGAGGCCCGGCAAAGGTTTGCGGCACTGGCAGTCTTCTTCGGGGCTGTGGGGGCAGTAAAAAACCGCGTCGACACGCCCGCCAAGCGCAGCCAGCAGCTTGAACATCTTGGCATGCATGGCGTTCAGTGCCGCCAAGTCAAAAAGGCCCCGGCCCAGACCCGACTGGTTGGACGCGATGACGACATGCCAGCCTGCCTGGTTCAGTCGGGCCATCGCTTCCAGCGAGCCTGGCAGGGGCACCCACTCCTCGGGACTTTTGACAAAGTCCTCGCTGTCGCTGTTGATGGTGCCGTCACGGTCGAGGATGACGAGTTTCATGGGATGGGCTTCAAGGGGGAAGCCGGCGGCGCAGCCTGCCAGCGGGTGACAAACAGGCCGCTGAAGCGGCCGGGAACGAGCTGCAGCGCCAGCATGTCGCCGGGCTTGAGCAATGCGGCGCCGGCATCGCCCATCAGCAGGCGGTGGGGAACGGCCAGGCCGTCGATCTGCAGCACCAGTTCGGTGCCCCCCAGGCTGCGCAGGCTGGCGGGCTTGAACTGGGCGGTCACCACCCGGGCCCGTGCCCAGGCCTGCGGCGCGGGCGCTGCGGCCGCCATGCCCTGCCAGACCAGTCCCTGCCGGTTGATATGGCGCTCTACCTGCGCGCCGCTGCCGGCCAGCCAGAGCAGCAGCCAGGCCGCGCCCATCACCGGCATGACACGCCGCCAACCCAGCCGGTAAACGACCAGCCCCGACGCGACCAGCAAGGCCAGCGCCAGGGCCACCGGCCAGAGCAGGTCCAGCGTGCCGGCCGTGGTGGACACCGGCACCAGCGGCAGCGCCGGCACGGCGCTCTGGCGGTCGTCCATCAGCTGCAGCAGCCAGCGCACCGCGACCATGAACGCCGGCGGCCCGAACAGCAGCCAGGCGGTGCGCTGCGAGGTCCAGCCATTGCCGGCGGGACCCGGTCCGCTGCTCGTCAATGGTTCGGTGAAAGGCATGGCCGGATCAAGCCGCCAGTCGCGACAGGTCGGCCACCCGGTTCATGGCGCCGTGCAGGCTTTTCAGCAGCCCCTGGCGGTTCAGCCGCAGGTCGAGTTCTTCCGCATTGACCATCACGCCGTCGAAGAAGGCATCGACCGGCGCGCGCAGGGCGGCCAGGGTCTGCAGCGACGCGGCATGGTCGCCGGCATCGAACTGCGCGTTGGCAGCAGGAACGATGTCCTTCATCGCCGCGTACAGGGCGATCTCGGCGGGTTCTTTCAGCAGCAGCTCGCTGACATGCGGGTCGACTTCCTGGGCTTTTTTCAGGATGTTGCCGATGCGCTTGTTGGCGGCCGCCAGGGCGGGGGCTTCGGGCAATGCCGAAAAGGCGCGCACGGCGGACAGGCGCCGGGCCACGTCGCCCAGGCGCTGCGGCTTTTGGGAAACGACTGAATCGACTTCCTGCGCGCTGAAACCCTGTTCGCGCAAGGAGCCGGCGAGGCGGTCGTAGATGAAGTCGGTCAGCGCAGGCGATGCGGCACTGATCCTGTCGCCGAAGACAGTCGCGGCATCGGCCGCCAGCGCCGTTAGATCCAGCGGCAGGTCTTTTTCCACCAGCATGCGGATCACGCCCAGCGCATGGCGGCGCAGCGCGAACGGGTCCTTGTCGCCGGTGGGCAGGTTGCCGATGCCGAACATGCCGACCAGCGTTTCGAGCTTGTCGGCCAGCGCGACGGCGACGCCCACGGGGTTGCGCGGAAGTTCATCGCCGGCAAAACGCGGCTTGTAATGGTCTTCAATCGCGTCGGCCACGTTCAGGCTCAGGCCGTCATTGAGCGCGTAGTAGCGGCCCATGATGCCCTGCAGTTCCGGAAACTCACCCACCATGTCGGTGACCAGATCGCTCTTGGCCAGCAGCGCCGCCTGATCGGCCTGCGCGGCAAGCGTATCCCCGCCCAGTTGCTGGCCTATGGCTTTGGCAATGGCCCGCACGCGCTCGACGCGTTCGCCCTGCGAACCCAGCCTGTTGTGATAGACGACCTTGTCCAGCCCGGCCACGCGCGATTCCAGCGTCTTTTTCCGGTCCTGGTCGAAGAAAAATTTCGCATCGGCCAGACGCGGGCGCACCACGCGCTCGTTGCCGCCGATCACCGCGCTGGCATCCTCAGGGCTGATGTTGCTGACCACCAGAAAACGGTTCGTCAGCTTGCCGCCAGCGTCGAGCAGCGGAAAGTATTTCTGGTTGGCCTTCATCGTCAGGATCAGGCATTCCTGCGGCACGTCCAGGAACTCCTTTTCAAACTCGCAGACCA
>JAQGMN010000320.1 GCA_028292345.1 Polaromonas sp.
TGGCCTACCGCGACTGCGGCGCGCGCGATGGCGAATGCTGGCTCGTCGTGCATGGCGGGCCGGGCGCGTCGTGCCATCCGGGCCTGCTCGCGCCCTTGCAGCTGGCCCGACAGCGCGCGGTGCTGCCTGACCAGCGCGGCGCCGGCCGCTCGCGCCCGGCGGGCCGGCTGGCGGGCAACCACACCGACCAGCTGGTGGCCGACCTGGAGACGTTGCGCCGGCACCTGGGCATCGAACGCTGGGCCTTGCTGGCGGGTTCGTGGGGCACCGTCGTGGCCTTGCGCTATGCCCAGGCCCACCCGGACCGGGTCACGCGTCTGGTGCTGCGCGGCGCGTTCGCGCTCAGGCGGCGGGAACTATTCGGCCTGCTCCGCGCCGATGCCAGGCGCGACCGGGCGGTGTCGCGCAGCCTCCACTGGCCGCGCGCGCCCTACAGCGGCGACGCCCGGGTGCTGGTGCGGCTGGAGCAGGTGCTGCAATCTGGAACACCCGGTGTTGCAGCACGGCACGCAGTGCGCTGCTGGAATTTGCTGGAGTTGCGCTCGGCGCTGCGCGGTCTGTGGCGCAGCGTGGTCCACTCGGCCGCCGTGAAGAATCCGTTGCCAAGCGGCCCGCCCCTACGCGCAGCTTCGTACCGCAATGCCTGGGCGCAGCTCAGGCGCCAGCAGCGCCGCTGCCTGGCCGGCCTGACGCAGCCGCGCACCAGCCGCGCGGACCGCAGTGGCTGGCAAAAATTCCGGATTCAGGGCCACTACCTCCGGCACAAGGGTTTTGTCCGGCCGGGCGGACTGGACCGCGCCGCACGCGGCCTGGCGGTGCGCGGAATTGCAAGCGACTGGGTGCATGGGCGCTTCGACACGGTCTGTCCGCCGGCCAACAGCCGCCGCTGGGTGGCGATGCAGGAAACGATCCGACCCGGACTGGCCCGGGCGCACTGGCCGCTGGCAGGCCATCTGGCTGGCGAGCCGGGCTTGCGTGACATGCTGGCGAAGGTGGTGCGTCAGCCCCGAATGGAAGCCTGAGGCGCGCAGGCTACGCAGTTGGCCGGGGCCGGTCCGGCTGCGATTCAAGTGGCAGACAGGATTTTTAGTATCTACTGACGCTTCCGGTTTGATCGCTGCGTTTACTGGTTTTGTTCTTTGGCTTTGGCTTTGGCTTTGGCTTTGGCTTTGGCTTTGGCTTTGGCTTTGGCTTTGGCTTTGGTAAATTCTTCTGTGGTTTGAGGGGTGAGCGCCTGCCCGGCGGGGGTAACTTTCTTTTCTGGCAAAAAAGAAAGTCACCAAAGAAAGTTGCCTTGGGGATCGGGATCGGGTTGGAGCTGAACGCTCCGACGGGCCATCGCTTCGCTGGGCCCTGGGTTCTCTGATCGGCAGCCTGTAGCCCGTGCCGCTGATTTGCTGGTTCTACCGCTCGTTCGCCAACAGCTTCACGCTCTGCCTAATCTGGTGGGCTTGCGCTACGCGCGTCGCTGTCGGCTGTCGGCTGTCGGCTGTCGGCTGTGCCATTTTTTTCCTTACCTGCAGAATGCGGGCTGGTGGGTCGGTGGCTGTGGAACAACGATTGTTCTTTTGACTGTTCGTTGTCAGCCCTGCCTGCCTAGACCAAGGAAAACAGGCCAAGAAACCGCCAGAAGTGCTTGAGGTACACAAGAAACGATCAGGCAGAGCGTGAAGCTGTTGGCGAACGAGCGGTAGAACCAACGAGCCACAGGCATCGGTGACTGGCCGCCGATCAGAGAACCCAGGGCCCAGCCAAGCGATGGCCCGACAGAGCGCTCAGCTCTTCCCCGCTTCCAAGGCAACTTTCTTTGGTGACTTTCTTTTTTGCCAGAAAAAAAAGTTACCCCTCGCCGGGAAGGCGCTCCAAACCCGAAAACCCAACACAAGCAGGCAAAAGACAACGCAGCGCATAACCAGGCAAAGCCACCACACAGCACCGGCAAACCCAGTGACCCGCAGCAAGGCAAGTAGCTATGATTTTTAGCATCAAACAGGCCATTTCCGCACGTTCCACATGCGCAAGCAGCTATGAATTAAGTAGCAAAAGCAATCCGGTGCGGTGGCGCCTTGAAACAATCCCCAGGTGATTCCGCGCTGACCGCAGCCCAAGCAGCGCAGAACGCCAGCGCGGAACTTCAGTTCCAGACATCCTGCGGCAGCTGGTCTTTCTTGCGGTAGATGGTGTTGCGCGACACCCCGAGCGCCTTGGCCGCAGCCGACACGTTGCCCTGGTGCTGGCGCAGCATCTGCGCCATGGCCGACAGGGCGACGTCCTGCAGGCTGTGGCCGGCAGCTTCACAGACCGGCCGGCCAGGCACCGCATCGGCCTGCGTCTGCGGCCCGGTGATGGCTGCAGCCATCTGCAACGGCGGCTGGGCGGCCGGCTGCTGGGCCAGTTCTTCCAGAAAGTCGTCGGGCAGGTGGATGCGCTCGATCGTGCCTTCGCAGCCGACCATGACCACGGCGGTGCGCAGCAGGTTGTGCAGCTGGCGGAAGTTGCCGGGCCAGTGGTAGGCGCGGAACATGGCCTGCACCTCGGCCGACAGCCCGATCTTCGGGTTCTTGTCGCACAGGCTGCCGATGATCTTGGCGACCACCAGGTCGAAATCGGTCCGCTCGCGCAGCGCCGGCAGGCGCACCACCAGGCCGTTGAGCCGGTAGTACAGGTCTTCGCGGAATTCGCCCCGCGCGATCATGTCCTTGAGGCTTTTGTTGGTGGCGCACACGATGGCGATGTCGACCTCCACCTCCTTGCCGGCGCCCAGCGGGCTGACGCGGCGGTCCTGCAGCACGCGCAGCAGGCGCGCCTGCAGGTGCCTGGGCATGTCGCCGATCTCGTCGAGGAACAGCGTGCCGCCATTGGCCTGCTGGATCTTGCCGGCGGCGCCTTTCTTGCGCGCGCCGGTGAAGGCGCCGTCCTCGTAGCCGAACAGCTCGGACTCGATCAGGGTTTCGGGAATGGACGCGCAATTGACCGACACGAACGGCTTGCCGGCGCGCTCGGAATCGCCGTGGATGGCCTGCGCCATCAGGTCCTTGCCGGTGCCGGTTTCGCCCAGGATCATGATTGGAATGTCGCGCCCCCGGACCATTTGCAGCTTTTTGATCACGGCCGACACCTGCGGGTCGCCGGTGTCGAGGTAGCGCAGCGTGGACAGCTGGTGCCGGCGCGCCGAGGCGGCCTGGCTTTCACTCTGGCCGGCCGGCGTGCCATTCACGGCGTCGGACGTCGGCCCGGCGTCATGGCCCCCGAACCACTGCATGCCCTGCTTGATCTTGACCCGGCACGACACCGTCACGCCGTTGTGCAGGCACAGCGAATGCAGCCGGGGAAGGCCGCCCCGGCACAGTTCGTAAAGGTGCGACATGGCAATGCCGAACAGCGACGAAAAGGTGTGCACCTTCAGCGCGTTGTACGACAAACCGAGCTGGAACTGCGCGCTGCGGTTGGCCGACAGGAAGCGCCCGTCGGCGGAGAACACCACGATGCCCTCGACCAGGGTGCCGATGAACTCGGGCCGGCTGTGGAAATGGATGCGGACCGCCTTGGGAAAGGTGTCGGCGAACATGTGGTTCTC
>JAQGMN010000469.1 GCA_028292345.1 Polaromonas sp.
TCACGCTGACGCCGGAGAGGGTGTCGGTGGTCATGGATGGGATGCGGTCGGGGGAAAGCGGCTGATTTTAGGCGACGTGGTACCCGACCTCATCCATCTGAATCCGCACAGCCCCGGCCCGCGTATCCATGACAAGACCGACAATCCGCCATGCCCCATGACCTTCCAGACGAACAGCTGGTGCGACTGATCGAGCGCATCGCCAGCCGCGACCGCGCCGGCGACGCCGAAGCGGCTCTGCGGCAGCTGTACGACCTGACCTCGGCCAAGCTGTACGGCGTGGCACTGCGCGTGCTGGGCAACCGCGAGTGGGCCGAGGACGTGTTGCAGGACGCTTTCCTGAACGTCTGGCGCATCGCCGGCGACTACCGCATGCCGCTGAGCCCGCCCATGGCCTGGCTGGGCGTCATCGTGCGAAGCCGCGCGCTGGACTTCCTGCGCCGCCGCGCCAGCGAGCGCGTGGACTCCGCGGTGGACATCGATGATTCCGGCCTGGCCGAGACGCTGGCCGGCGACGCCGCCAACCCGATGGACACCACGCAGGCCAGCGAGCAGGCCTGGGCCTTGCACCAGTGCCTGGGCCAGCTGGAGAACAAGCAGCGCGAAGTGGTCAGCCTGGCCTACCTGCGCGACCTGAGCCACAGCGAACTGGCCGAGCAGCTCAGGCTGCCGCTGGGAACGGTGAAAACCTGGATTCGCCGCGGGCTGGACCAACTGCGCGGCTGCATGGGGAGGTACGCATGAATATTCACAAGAATCCCGGGCTGATGGACCAGCTGGCCGCCAGCTATGCGCTGGGTACGCTGCGCGGCGGCGCGCGCCGGCGCTTTGAAACCCTGGCCCGGGACAATGCGACCTTGCGCGCGGCCGCGCTGATCTGGCAAGGCCGGCTGGCGTCGGTGGCCGAACTGCAGCCTGAAGTGGCGCCCAGCCCGGTGGTCTGGAAGCGCATTGAAAACCTCGTCCATGCGGAAAAGCAGGCCCAGGCCATGCAGGCGGCCAGAAGCGTGTCTGCCGCGCCAGCGCCGGCCCGGGGCGGCTGGTGGTCCAGCCTGGGCCTGTGGCGCGGCGCCACCGCCGCCGGCGCGCTGGCCACCGTGCTGGCCGTGGTGGTCAGCGTGAATTTCACGAACCAGCTGAACGGCCAGGTGCGGGAGCTCAGCGCCAGGCTGTCAGCCACCCCCGCCATCGAGTACGTCGCCGTGCTGGCGGACGACCAGGCCAATGCCTCGATCCTGGTGACTTTCGACCCCAGGACGCAAAAGCTGATGCTCAAGCGCGTGGGCGACTTCCGCGAGCAGCCCGACAAGTCGCTCGAACTGTGGGCCTTGCCGCCGGGGGCGCCGGCCAAGTCGCTGGGCGTGATGAGCGGCGACGCGGTGGTGCAGCTGACCGCCGCCGACAGCGACATCCGCCGCTCGCCAGCGCTGGCGATCACGCTGGAGCCCAAGGGCGGCGTGCCGCCCGGAACGGCGGCCACCGGGCCGATCCTGTTCAAGGGCGCGCTGATCAAGACGCCTGACTAACCGGCGCCCGGCCGCCGCGCCGTGGCGGCGCGTAAAAAAGGGACGCGGTGGAAGCGTCCCTTTTTGCTTTCCGACGAAAAATTCAGTGCCTGTGGCCGCGGTGCCCGCCGCCGTAACCCCGGCTGTAGCCGAAGTTGAGCGACAGGCCGATGGGCGGGTAATACGGGGCGTAGTAGGGGCGGGGGGCGTAGTAGGCGGGGTAGTAAACCGGCGCCGTCACCACCGGCTGCAGGTAGACCGGCTGCGGCTGGACCGGCGCCGGCGGGTAATAGGCCTGCGGCGGCGACGGGAAGGGTTGCGGCGCGGTTTCGATGGCGCCGACCGGCGTGACCCGCAGGCGCACATGCAGGCCCGGGTCCGCCGGCATTTGCGCGCTGTACTGCGTGCCCTGGTATTCGTACACCACGTTGAAGTGACTGGTGCGGTTTTCATAAAACGTCTGCGTGCCGCACTGCTGCATGTTTTGCAGCTGGTTGCTGGGTCCTTCGATGCGGTCGCCCAGCATGGCGCCGCCGACCAGTCCCAGCATGGTGGCCGCCGCGCGGCCGCCGCCATGGCCAATCGCATTGCCGGCCGCGCCGCCGGCAATGGCGCCCAGCACGGCGCCCGCGCCCGAAGGCGGCGCCTGCGTCATGACGGCTTCATTGCTGCACACCTGGCGCGGCACGGCCACCTGCTGCACCACCGGCGTGCTGGAAATCACCCGCGCCAGAATGTCCATGGCCGATGCGGGCGCCGGCGCCAGGGCGGCGGCCGCCATTGCGGAACCGATGCAGGTGTTGATGAATGTGTTGCGCATGTCCGGGCCTCTTTGTCCATCTTGCCGATCAAATGGAAGCGTTGGGGCAGTGCTGCGTCTTCGGACTTGCGAAGACTCGAAACAGCCGCCAACGGCTCCCGATTTTAATGAATCAGACCCGGCTGGAGGCGCAAAGTTCGGTGACCGCACTGTAAAGCTGGCGTCCAGCCTGCGCGGACGCACCGGCTCAGACGCGCCCGGCCCAGTCGGCGGCATCGAAGCCGACCGTGATGTCCGGTTCCCAGTCCACCACCGGCCGCTTGATCACGCTCGGGTTGTCGCGCATCAGGGCCTCGGCGCTGGCCGCATCGACCACGCCGGCCTGCGTGGCCGCGTCGAGCTTGCGCCAGGTCGTGCCCTTGCGGTTCAGCAGCTTTTCCCAGCCGGCGGCTTGCACCCACCGCGCCAGTTGCGCCGGAGGAACGCCCTGCTTTTTGAGGTCATGAAACTGGTGGCCGTGCCCGTGTTCCGCCAGCCAGGCCCGGGCTTTCTTGACGGTGTCGCAGTTCGGAATGCCGTAGAGGATGGTCATGTCGCCGTTTTTGGAAAAAATTATGGAAATGATGGCTTTTGCGCAATATCCACGGGCGCAGGAAGCTATCGATTGTGTAGCGCCAATCGGCCACTCCCCCGTGCTGGAATAATGCAGGAATCCGCCGGCGTCCTGGCACCGTGCCTTGGCTGCCGCACCTATTTTGATGGAAACCCCATGATGTCTGCCGCCTCCACCGCTGCCTCCACCGCTGCCGCCTCTGCGCTTTACCCGCCCATCGAACCGTTTCGCACCGGCAGGCTCGACACCGGCGACGGCCATTCGATCTACTGGGAACTGTGCGGCAATCCGCAAGGCAAGCCGGCGGTGTTTCTGCATGGCGGGCCGGGTTCGGGCTGCTCGCCCGACCACCGCCGGCTGTTCGACCCCGAGCGCTACTGCGTGCTGCTGTTCGACCAGCGCGGCTGCGGCCGCTCGCGCCCGCATGCGTCGCTGGAGCACAACACGACCTGGCACCTGGTGGCCGACATCGAGCGCTTGCGCAGCCTGGTCGGCGCGGAACGCTGGCTGGTGTTCGGCGGCTCCTGGGGCTCGTCGCTGGCGCTGGCCTATGCCCAGGCGCATCCGGCGCGGGTGTCCGAACTCATCGTGCGCGGCATTTTCACGCTGCGCCGGGCCGAGTTGCTCTGGTACTACCAGGAAGGCGCGTCCTGGCTGTTTCCCGACCTGTGGGAAGATTTCGTGGCGCCGATTCCACCGGCCGAGCGGGACGACCTGATGGCGGCCTACCGCCGGCGCCTGATCGGCAGCGACCGTGCCGCGCAACAGGCCTGCGCGCGCGCCTGGAGCCTGTGGGAAGGGCAGACCATCACGCTGCTGCCCGATGCGGCAGGCGCGGCGAAGCACGGCGATGACGACTTCGCGCTGGCGTTCGCGCGCATTGAAAACCATTATTTCGTGCACGGCGGCTGGCTGGAGGAGGGCCAGCTGATCCGCGATGCGGGCAAGCTCGCCGGCATTCCCGGCGTCATCGTGCAGGGCCGCTACGACATGGCCTGCCCGGCCAAAACCGCCTGGGACCTGCACCGGGCCTGGCCCGAGGCCAAATTTCACCTGGTCGCCGATGCCGGCCATGCCTTCAACGAGCCGGGCATCCTGGCGCAACTGCTGGCGGCCACCGACCGCTTTGCCGCTTAAAAAACAGCGGATCTAAAGGCTGCTTTTAGCGGGGGACGCGGTCCGGCTTTGCCGGCCGCAGGCGCCGCCCACTGCAAGGGGGGAGGACGCTACACGCAGTGAGCGTCAACGGGGGTGTGATGTCAATTGCGCGACAATGCGCATCTCTATGGAACACCTCACCACATTGGACGATTGGCTGGCGCATTGCGAGCGCCTGCACCCGAAAAGCATCGACATGGGACTGGACCGCGTCCGGGCCGTGGCCGAACGCATGGGCCTGAAGTTCGGCTGCCCGGTCATCACCGTCGCCGGCACCAACGGCAAGGGCTCGACCTGCGCCATGCTTGAAGCGATTTTGATGGAAGCTGGCTACCGCACCGGCGTCTACACCTCGCCGCACCTGGTGCATTTCGAGGAGCGCTGCCGGGTGCGGGGCGACATCGTCCATGCTACGGATCTAATAGCAAACTTTGCCCGCGTGGAAAGCGCAAGGTGCCAAAATGGCAATGAAATCTCGCTCACGTACTTCGAATTCACCACCCTGGCGATTTTGCAACTGCTGGCCGATGCCGGGCTTGACGTGGTGGTCCTGGAAGTCGGCCTGGGCGGTCGGCTCGACGCGGTGAATATCCTCGACGCCGACTGCGCGGTGATCACCAGCATCGACCTGGACCACATGGAACTGCTGGGGACGACCCGCGAAGCCATCGGCTTCGAGAAAGCCGGCATTATGCGCGCCGGCCGGCCGGTTGTCGTCAGCGACCCGGTGCCGCCGCAAAGCGTGCTGGACCATGCGGCCGCGCTGGGCGCCGATTTATGGCGCTTTGGCCATGACTTCAATTTCTCGGGCGACAAGCTGCAGTGGAGCTGGGTCGGGCGTGCAGACGCAGGGCCGCCCCAAGACAGCTCAGCCCCCATGGGGGGCAGCGCAGCACGCGAAGCGGCCAGCGTGGGGGCTAAAACTTTCCGGCGTTATGCCGGCATGGCGTATCCGGCGCTGCGCGGCGCCAACCAGCTGGTCAATGCCTCGGGCGTGCTGGCGGCGCTGACGGCGCTGCGCGACCGGCTGCCGGTCACCGCGCAGTCGGTGCGGGTCGGCCTGTCGCTGGTCGAGCTGCCCGG
>JAQGMN010000471.1 GCA_028292345.1 Polaromonas sp.
ACCGTAGTCGTGGCGCCATCGTGAACGTGGTCGGGGCAGGGGGAAAGGTGGCCAGCCCGATCCATCTGCCTGGGGGCGCGGCGAATGCCGCGCTGATGCTGATCACCTCCGGCCTGGCGGCCGCCTACGGTCCTCGGGGCGTTCGAATCAATGCCGTCAATCCTGGCGCCACCGTGACCGATCGCTTACAGGCCGGATTGGAGGCCGCGGCCAAGCTCGAGCACATCACGGTCGAGGAAGCTTTGAGCCGGGTCACCCGCAATGTCCCCCTAGGGCGCCTGGCGCAGCCCGAGGAAATCGCCAATGCCGTCGTGTTTCTGGCATCGCCCTGCGCGAGCTACGTCACCGGAGCCATTCTTACCATGGACGGCGCGGCGACTCCTATAGTTGTATAAACCGTCCTTACTTGCGCAGTATTTTTTTCTCGTAAGCCAGCTCGAGCCGGTAAGCCAGCCCCAGGAACAGCGACTGTGCCAGGCACAGCGTGCTGGTCAGCGAACGAAAGCCGAAGGTCGCGCCGTCCTGGACCAGCAGCGTGGCCGTTGCCTGCGCGGCCAGTGGACTGAACTGGCTGTCGGTGATGGCGAGCAGCCGCGCGCCGCGCTCAAGCGCGGTCTGCACGATGTCCAAGGTTTCTTGCGCATACGGCTCGAATGAAACGGCGATCAGCACATCGCCTTTGGCCAGCGCCCGCAACTGGCCCTGCTGCATGTGCCCCAGGCCCTGCAGCCAGTGCACCGGCTTGTCGGTGTGCTGCAGCGCATAGACCAGGTAGGCGCCCACTGGAAAGGCGCGCCGCGCCGCCACCACCCAAAGGGCCGGCGCGTCCAGCATCAGCTCGACGGCTTCATCGAAACGGGCATCGGGTAGCGTGCGCTTCAGTGCCTCCAGGCTGTCGATGCTGCCGTTGATCATCTCGTGCGCAATATGGACCGAAGACAAGGATTTCGCCTCAGTGCTCACCAGCTCGCGGATACGCGCCTGGTAGTCGCGGCTGGGCGCGAGCTGGCGCTGCGCGTCGGCGCGAAACAGCGCCTGCATTTCCGAAAACCCCGTAAAGCCGAAGTGCTTGGCAAAGCGCACCACGGCTGAAGGCTGCACTTCGCAATTGCGGGCTGTTTCCTGGATGCCCTCGAGCGCCAGCCGGTCCCGGTTTTTCTCGACATAGCGCGCAATCAGCTTGAGCTGGCGGCTCAGGCGGTCAAAGTCCGCCTGCACGGCCGCCAGCAAGCTTTCTGCGCTTGCAGGAGCGCGCAGCGGCGGCGCATCGGGCTTTGAATCCAAATTGTGAGAAGCTGTTCTGTTTTTCATTTATATAGAAATATATTTCTAATTTGTCTTATCATAGCGACCACAAACCACTTTTGCGGCGTATTTCGTCCCGGACGGCGCCGCTTGTAGCAAAAGACAACACGAGGAAGCGATGCGCACTCTTTCCTTTCCCCCCGACCGGCCCTTCGATGTCGCCTGCCTGGGCCGCCTGGCCGTAGACCTGTATGCCCAGCAAATTGGGTGCAGCCTGGAGTCGGCGAGCAGTTTTTCCAAGTACCTGGGCGGCTCGTCGGCCAACATTGCCTTTGGCACGGCCCGGCTCGGCCTGCGCTCGGCCATGATATCGCGCGTTGGAAACGAGCAAAACGGCCGCTTCCTGCTGGGCACGCTGCAGCGCGAAGGCTGCGATACCAGCCAGGTGCAGATCGACAACCAGCGCCTGACGGGCATGGTGCTGCTCGGCATCAAGGACCAAGACACCTTTCCGCTGCTGTTTGCCCGCGAAAATTGCGCCGACATGGCGCTGGACGCCGGCGCCATCAGCGAAGGCTTTTTGGCCCAGTGCCGCAGCCTGGTCATCACCGGCACGCACCTGAGCACGCCGACTGTCCTGGCCGCCAGCTGCCGCGCGTTAGAGATGGCCGGCCGTCATGGCCTGGTGCGGGTGCTGGACATTGACTACCGGCCCGTGCTTTGGGGCCTGACGGCCAAGGGTGATGGCCAAACGCGCTATGTCGGCAACCAGGCGGTGAGCGAGCACTTGCAGGCGCAGCTCGGCAGCTTCGAGCTGATCATCGGCACCGAGGAAGAGTGGATGATCGCCGGCGGCGTGGAGGGTGACCTGATGGCCTGCCTGCGCCGGGTGCGCGAATGCACGCAAGCGGTGCTGGTGGTCAAGCGCGGGCCGCTGGGCTGCAGCATCGTAGACGGCGAAATTCCCGCCGCTATTGACGACGCATTGACCGTGCTGGGCGAGCGTATCGAGGTGCTCAATGTGCTCGGCGCAGGCGACGCCTTCGCCTCCGGCCTGCTGTCGGGCCTGCTGAGCGGCAAGGATTTCACCGAATCGGCCCGCATTGCCAATGCCTGCGGCGCGATCGTCGTGTCGCGACACGGCTGCGCCCCTGCGATGCCGACGCCGGCCGAACTGGCGCACTGGTTCTCGGGCCAGCGTCATCCCAAACCCGACCAGGATCCGCAACTGGCGCATCTGCACCGTGTGTCTGCCAAGCGGGTGCAGTGGCCCGAGCTCTATGTGCTGGCCTACGACCACCGTGCCCAATTCGAGGACATGGCCCACCAAGCTGGCGCCGACGTGGCACGGGTGCCGTATCTCAAGAAGCTCATCAACCAGGTGGTGACCGAGGTCCAAAGCGATCCCGGCTGCCAGGGCAAGCTCGGCGTCTTGATTGATGGCCGCCTGGGGGAAGCAGCCCTGCATGATGCCACCGGCCGTGGCTGGTGGGTGGGTCGGCCGATTGAGCGGCCAGGTTCGCGTCCGCTGCGTTTTGACGGCACGCATTCGCTGGCTTCGGAACTGGTGCATTGGCCGCTTGAGCAGGTGGTCAAATGCCTGGTTTTTTA
>JAQGMN010000478.1 GCA_028292345.1 Polaromonas sp.
TCGCCAGCGAGTGGTAACGGTTCACGGTGAACTGCCCGGGCAGGTCGGCAAACACGCCCTGCCGGTTGGTGGTGATGACGCTGGTCTTGCCGTGCATCAGCGCCTGCGCGCGGACGATCTTGCCGCCGAACGCGCTGCCTATCGCCTGGTGGCCCAGGCACACGCCCAGGATCGGCAGCTTGCCGGCAAAGTGCCGGATCGCCGCGACGGAGATGCCCGCCTCGGCCGGCGAGCACGGGCCGGGCGAGACGACGAGGCGGTCGAGCTGCCCGGCGTCGAGTTTGGCGGCAATCCCGGCCACGGTGATCTCGTCGTTGCGGAACACCTGCACCTCGGCGCCCAGTTCGCCAAAGTACTGGACGATGTTGTAGGTGAAGCTGTCGTAGTTGTCGATCATGAGCAGTTTGGTCATGTGTGGTCCATTGATTTGTTCAGGATTTTCCTGATCCGCAAGACGGGATCAGCCATCAATACCCCTTTGGATACCCCCCTCGGGATGAGGCTGCCTTGCGAAGATTCAGGGGGAATCGGGCATCGGGGGTGCGTGGGCAGGCAGGCGGCTAACGCCACCCCTTGACCGGGCACATGTCCATGATCTGCTGCATCCTGCGCATTCTACTAGCGCCTTTGGCCACCGCGTTCAGCCAAACCGCCCTGCCGCGCCGGCCGGTGCAAGCCAGCCGGCAGCGGCCGTTGCGGGCTACGGAACGGCCGGCTGCCCCGGGGGCTTGCCTGCATCGGGCTCGAAGAATGACCAGTGCAGATCCGGAAAGTGCGCCTGCAGCCGCTCCTCCACCGCATCGATGGCGGCGACCAGCGCGTCGGCGCTGGGCATGGGCGCCATCTTGGCCTTGACCGCCACGGCGACCCTGTCGCCGAGCTGGAAGGTGATGAGGTTGACGATGCGCTCCACCTCGGGCTGGCGGGCCACGAACTCGGTGATGGCCGCGCGCATTTCAGGGGAAGCGGATTCGCCGGTGATGAGGCTCTTGATCTCCTTGGTCACCGCGAACGAGACGCCCATCAGCAGCAGCCCGACCGCTATCGAGCCCAGCGCATCGAACACCGGGTTGCCCGTCAGCCCGGTGAGCGCCAGCGCGACAAAGGCCAGGGCCAGGCCGGCCAGGGCGGCCATGTCCTCGCCGGTGATCACCAGCAGTTCGGACTGCCGCGTTTCCCGGAACCAGCGCCACAGCGTCTTGCCGCCGCGCTCGGCCGCCAGCGCCTGGAGCGCGCCGCGCAGGCTGATGCCTTCGAGCACCAGGGCCACCAGCAGCACGCCCAGCGAGGGCAGCAGATACCTCACCGGCTCCGGATGGCGCAGCGACCCGATGCCGTGCCAGACCGAAAACAGCCCGCCCATGCTGAACAGCAGCACGCCGACCATCATCGACCAGAAATACACGACCCGTCCGTAGCCCATCGGATGGTCCGGCGTCGGCGATTTCCGGGCCTGCCGCATGCCCACCAGCAGCAGCAGCTGGTTGCCGCAATCGGCAAAGCTGTGCAGGGCCTCGGCCAGCATGGCGCCGCTGCCGGTGTAGAAGGCGGCCACCGCCTTGGCCAGCGCAATGCCGCCATTGGCGCCCAGCGCATAAAAGACCGCCTTGCGCGAACCGGTATTTTTGGGCATGTGTTTTCCTCGTGGACTGGGCCGGCAGGCCCAAGGGCCATCGTGCCCGGCCTGCGTACAGGCGAAAGGATACCTTTCAGGCGCCCGTCTGGCGCCGGTCCCCGCTGCCGGTTGCCCCGCCTTACGCAACAAGCAGGAAACGGCTTACAAAATCGCCTGGACCCGGTGGCGAGCATGGGCGCTTTCAAGGCCAAACCTTTCGCGGGGGAATGAATGAAACCACTTGCCTCACCTGCTTGCGCGGCATTGCGCACCGCCCTGGCGCATGCCGCGGCGCCCCTGGGGGCAGGCCATGGATGAGCAGCGCCGCTTTTTCCTGCGTTCGGCAGGCGTGGCCGCCGCTGCAGCCGGCAGCGCGGTGTCGCTGGCCCAGGCGCCGGCGGCACGCCCGGCCCCGGGCGCTTCGCCCGGCGCTGCGGCGCCAGCGGCCTTGCCCGGCCAGGCGAGCCATGTCTTCTTCAATCCGGACGAGGCCGCTTTCATTGAAGCGGCGGTCGAGCGCCTGATACCGTCGGGCGACGACGGACCGGGCGCCGTGGAGGCCGGCGTGGCCTACTTCATCGACCGCCAGCTCGCCGGCGCCTGGGGCGCGGGCGAGCGGCTGTACCGCAGCGGCCCGTGGCAGGCGGGCACGCCGTCGCAGGGCTACCAGCTGCCGTTCACGCCCGCCGAGCTGTTTCGCACCGCCCTGGGCGCCTTGCGTCAGGAGGCGCAGGCCAGCGGCAGCGCGCCGTTCCAGAAACTGAACGCGGCCGCGCAGGACGACTTTTTGCATGCGCTGCAAACCGGCCGCCGCGACCTGGGCGGCGTGCCGTCGAATGTGTTTTTCGAGTCGCTCTGGGGCCTGACGGTGGAGGGCTTTTTTGGCGACCCGGTGTACGGCGGCAACCAGGGCATGGTGGGCTGGAAGCTCATCGGCTTTCCCGGCGCCTATGCCAACTACTACCACTACATCGACCAGCACGGCCTGGCTTTTGACCGGGCGCCCATCAGCCTGGCCGACAACGGCCGGGGCGTGATCCCCATCCATGCCGACATTCCGGCCACCGGGGGCGCCCTGCCTTCGGGCCATTCGCATCCGGGAGGCCGCTGACATGGCCGCGACCCGGTTGAAGGAAGTCGATGCGCTGGTGCTCGGCGTCGGGCTGGTGGGCACGCTGCTGGCCCGCGAGCTGACCCGCGCCGGCCTGACGGTGGTGGGGCTGGAAAGGGGGCGGCCGCAGGCCACCGTCCCGGACTTCCAGGGGCCGCAGATGCATGACGAACTGCGCTTTTCGGTGCGCAAGGCGCTGATGCAGGACAACACCCGCGAAGCGGTGACCTTTCGCAACCATGCGGGCGAAACCGCCCTGCCCATCCGCCGCTGGGAAAGCTTTCTGCCCGGCACCGGCGTTGGCGGCGCCATGGTCCACTGGAACGGCCAGACCTACCGCTTTCAGGATTCGGATTTTTTGCAAAAAAGCCGCACCGTCGAGCGCTACGGCGCCAAGTTCCTCGATGCCGACCTGGCGGTGCAGGACTGGGGCGTGAATGCCGCCGACCTGGAAAAGCACTATGACCGCTTCGAATACCTGCTCGGCGTGAGCGGCAAGGCCGGCCACCTGCAGGGCCGCAAGGTCGAGGGCGGCAATCCGTTCGAGGACAACCGCTCGCGCGATTACCCGACGCCGCCGATGAAGGAGCCCTACGGCTCGGCGCTGTTCCGCAAGGCGGCCGCCGGCCTGGGCTACCACCCGTTCGCCCAGCCCTCGGCCAACCTGAGCCAGAACTACACCAACCCCGAAGGCATGACGATGCGCACCTGCATGTTCTGCGGGTTTTGCGAGCGCTATGGCTGCGAGCACTATGCCAAGGCCTCGCCGCAGACCATTTTGCTGCCGGTGCTGCAAAAGGAACCGAAGTTCACCCTGCGCACCCAGTGCCAGGTGCTGCGAATCAACCTGGACCGCGACAGGAAGCGGGCCGTCAGCGTGACCTATGTGGACGCGGCCGGGCGCGAATACGAGCAGCCCGCCGGGCTGGTCATCGTCGGCATGTTCGCCCTGAACAATGTGCGCATGCTGCTGTTATCTGGCATCGGCCAGCCCTACGACCCGGCCACCGGGCGCGGCACCGTCGGGCGCAACTATGCCTACCAGACCATGGGCGCGGCGCAGGTGTTCTTCGACGAGAAGGTCAACATCAACCCCTTCATGCGCTCGGGCGCCAACGGCACGGTGATTGCCGATTTCGTCAGCGACAACTTCGACCACGGGCCGCACGGCTTCGTCGGCGGCGCCTACATCGGCGAGGTGATGTCGCATGGCCGGCCGATCGAGTTCCACCCCACGCCGCCCGGCACGCCGGCCTGGGGCGCGGGCTGGAAAAAGGCGGTCAAACAGCACTACAACCACACGTCGGTGCTGAATGTGCATGGCAGCTCGATGGCCAGCCGGCGCAACTACCTGGACCTGGACCCGACCTACCGCGACGCCTGGGGCCTGCCGCTGCTGCGCATGACCTTCGACTTTCCCGAGAACGACCTGAAGATGTCGGCCTTCACCACCGACCGGGCGCTGCAGATCGCCCGGGCCATGGGCGGGCGGCAGGTTTCGGGCGCGCCGCGCAAGGGACCCTACACCATCACCCAGTACCAGACCACCCACAACACCGGCGGCACCGTGATGGGCACCGATCCCTCGACCAGCGTGGTCAACCGCTACCTGCAGAGCTGGGACGTGCCCAATGTGTTCGTGATCGGCGCCTCGAACTTTCCGCAGAACGCGTCCTACAACCCGACCGACACGGTCGGGGCGCTGGCCTACTGGGCGGCCGACGCAATCGTCAGCCGCTACCTCAAGTCGCCCGGACCGCTGATGCCCGCCGGAAAGGTCACCTGACATGCCGCGCCCTCCTCGCTGGCATGCCTGCCTTCCCGCCGTTCTGGCCGCCGGGCTGGGCCTGGCATCCGGCATTTCCACCGCGCAGCAGGCGGCGCCCGGCGCCGGGTCCGCCGCCCCGGCGAGCAGCGCCGCGCTGGGCGCGCGCCTGGCGGCCCAGGGCGCGCCCGACAACGGCGTTCCCGCCTGCGCCAGCTGCCATGGCGCCCAGGGCGAAGGCATGGCCGCCGGCGGCTTTCCACGGCTGGCGGGCCAGTCCGCGGTCTACCTGGCGCGGCAGATCGAGAGCTTCCGGCAGGACACGCGCAGCCATCCGGTCATGTCGCCCATTGCCAAGGCCATGACGCCAGAGCAGAACCTGGCCACGGCCGCCTACTACGCCGACCTGGCCGCCGCGCCCGGGGGCGTGGCGCCCGCAAGCCGGCCCGCGGCTTCGGCGAATGCCGCCGCTGCGCGGC
>JAQGMN010000346.1 GCA_028292345.1 Polaromonas sp.
TGGGGCCGCAGGTTGACGCGAAAGCCGCCCACGTCATAGTCGCTCATCGAAGCGAAGGCTTTGCGCAATCCGGCCCGGTCCGGCTTGCCGCTGCCGGCAGTGCTTCGGCGCACGCCTTCGGCAAAACAGCGGGCGGCGATGTAGCCTTCCACACTTTCATAGCTGGGCGCCTGCTCGGTCTGGTTCAGCACCTCCAGGTATTCCTTGATCAGCGGCATGGCGGAACTGCGCGGAGACGGCACGACCTGGGAAATCACGATGCCGCCGATCTCCTTGCCCAGCGCGCTGAACAGGGGATCGATGCCGACCACCGAAAACGTCAGGAACTGGCCGCCATAACCGCTCAGCCGCATTTTCCGGATGAAGGCTGCCGATGCGTTGTACAAACTCACCAGGATGATGGCCTGGGGCTGCGCCTTGGCCAGTTGAGCCACTGCCGCATCGACCTTGTCGCTGTTGACCGGCGACAAGGCGCTGGCCACGAGGGGCGGACGCTTCAGGTCAAGCAGCGCCTGGTTGACGGCAGCCAGACCGGCGCGCCCCATGGCATCGTCCTCGGCGAACACGGCGATGCGTTCCTGGTTGAGGGTGGCGCAGTGGCGCGCCACCTTGTAGGCTTCGTCGGCCAATGCCGGGCGCACATGGAAGACATTGACCAGCGAAGGATCGTGCAATGCGTCCGAGGCCGCAAAAGGCGCGAAAAACAAGGCGCCGGCGGGCTTTGCCACCGCATGGGCCGCGTCGCAACTTGCCGTGCCGGCAAAGCCGAACAGCGCATCGACCCCGTCCCGGATCAGCTTTTGGGCATTGGCCGCTGCCCTGGCGGGGTCGTAACCGTCGTCAAGCGCCTTGACGTCGATCCGGTAGCCGCCCGCACCATTTCGGGCATTGAGCGCATCGAAGCAGAGCTTCGCGCCATTGAGGTATGCCAGGCCGATCTGGTCAGCCTTGCCGGTGAGCGGCACCGACTGGCCGACCGTCACCTTCAAGGTGTTCCTGCCGGTTTGTGCCCGCAGCGCAGGGCTGGCAATGACCGCCGAGGCGGCAACAGCCTTCAGCACCATCTGGCGACGATTGAATTTCATGACACGGCCTTTCGGAATGCAGCTTGACCAACAGACTTGTGACGCATGATATTTCAAACCGTCACAAACAGTGTGAATTTGTAGATTAGGTCAATGCAAGAACCCTGCCGAGCACATCGGCAACGTTCAAAGCCATCGCTACCCCAGCCGCACCGCCGGGGGCTGCGCCGCAAGGCGCTGAAGTTCCCGCGCCAGCAGCAGCCCGATGGCGCAGCAGACCGACGTGACCCAGCCGGTCCATTGCCAGCCGCCGGCCTGCACCGCCACCCAGGCCACCAGCGGCGGACCGGCGAACTGGCCCAGGGCCGACCATTGCTGTACCCAGCCCACGGTGGTCGAGACGGTCTCGGGGGTGGGCGCCAGCCGGATCGCCAGGCTGAACAGGGTCGCCGGGATCAACCCGCCGATCATCGAGAACACCAGCACGCCGGCGTATTGCAGCAGGGGATGCGCCGTGGCCCCGAACGCCAGCAACGCGCCGCCCGCCATCGCAAGGAATCCGGTCGCCAGCAGCGCCAGCGGCCGGGCACCGCGCCCGAGCCAGCGGCCTGCCGCAAGATTGCCCACGATGTTGACCGCTGCCGCACCCGCCGTCAGCCAGGCGGCGCTGCTGCCGGGCAAGCCCGCCTGCGCATAGATCGATGGCAGGAAACCGATCACCGCCAGCCATTGACCCGAATACATGGCGAAGGTCAGCGCCATCAGCCAGACGCCGCGCGAGCGCAGGGTCAGGCCGAGCAGGCTTCTGTTCGAAAAATTCGCGGAGCCTTCCGGCGCCTGGGCGGTGGTCAGCCGCCGGGACGGGTCTGCCGGCAGGCGCCAGCACAGCAGCAGCGCCAGCATGGCCGCCAGCGCGCCCAGCCCCCACCACCAGATCCGCCAGCCCCATGCCGGCGCGCCCAGTTGCATGACCGACGGCCCGAGCAGCAAGGCCAGCGACGCACCGAGCGGCATGTAGGCGCCCCAGACGCCGAGCATGCCGTTGAGGCGCTCCTGCGGAACCAGCCGGCGCACCAGTCCGGGCGCAGGGAGCACGACCCACAAAAAACCCAGGCCTTCCAGCGCGCGCGTCGCCAGCAGCCAGGCGGCGCCATTCGCCAACCCGCCCAGCGCGCTGGCGCAGCCCAGCACCAGCAGCCCGGCGACCATGCTGCGCTTGAGGCCGACGCGCTGCGCCGCCAGGCCGGTGAGGAGCCCGAGCGTCATGCCGGCCAGTTGCACCAGCGACAGCAAAAAACCGGCCTGCAGCAGCGAAATGCCCAGCACGTCGCGCAGCACCGGCAAGGCCGGCGGCAGCTTGCCGACATGCAGCGCGGCCACCACGCCCGCGGCAATCACATAACGGGCAGCGCGCAGCGGGCGGGCCGTTTCAAGCGTCTGGCTGCTCACCGCGAACCCGGTGGATCAGGCGGAAAAAACCGCATGGCCCTTGAGCCGCTCATGCTCTTTGCCGGCAAAGCGGTCGGTCATGCCGGCGATGTAATCGGCCACCACCCGTTCGGGTTTGGCACTCATGGCCTGCGGGCTGTCACTGCCGTCAAAGCGGTCGCTGTGCGCCTGCGGCATCTGCGCCGGGTCGGCCATGTAGGCCCCGAACAGGTCGCGCACGACCTGCTGGGCCGCCTGCGTGGTCTGCACCACCTGCGGATGGCGGTATAGATTTTGTAGCAGGAAACGCTTGAGAGACGTGGACTGCA
>JAQGMN010000481.1 GCA_028292345.1 Polaromonas sp.
AATGGCCAGCCGGTCCGACGTGGAGTCCTTGCTGGGCCGGACCGGCGGGCGCCCGGAGACATTGGTTTGGCGAACGGAGGCGGCGGCGGAGTTGAGTGAGGTCATCCAACGATTGTAGGCAGTGTCACCCGGCAGTGCTCCCTGAGGGGATGATGGCCGGTGCCTGGTAAAGCAACACGGCCAGCGTGGGAGCGGCAATTCCCCGCATGCCCAAGCTCCGGCCACGGAACCGGCTTTGCCGGGCCGAAGGCGGGGCGGCCCCCTCGGGGGGCAGGGAGCCACACGCAGTGGGCGACCGTGGGGGCTATGTCTGCACCAGACGCTTGGCCTTGGCAATCGACATCAGCATGCCCAGCGCCAGCCCCAGCGTCACCATCGCCGTGCCGCCGTAGCTGATGAAGGGCAGCGGCACGCCCACCACCGGCAGGATGCCGCTGACCATGCCCATGTTGACGAAGGCGTAGGTGAAAAAGATCATCGTCAGCGCGCCGGCCAGCAGCCGCGAGAACAGCGTGGGCGCATCCATCGCAATCGCCAGGCCGCGGAAAATCAGGAACAGAAAGCCGCTGATCAGGAGCAAATTGCCGACCAGGCCGAACTCCTCGGAATAGGCCGCGAAGATGAAGTCGGTGGTGCGCTCGGGAATGAACTCCAGGTGCGTTTGCGTGCCGGCCATGAAGCCCTTGCCGAACACGCCGCCCGAGCCAATCGCGATCATGCCCTGGATGATGTGGAAACCCTTGCCCAGCGGGTCGCGCGTCGGGTCGAGCAGCGTGCAGATCCGCTGCTGCTGGTACTCGTGCAGCAGCGGCCAGCGGTTGCCGTCGGCGCACAGCTGCGGCTCGAACCAGACAATCAGCGCAATGCCGACGACGCCCAGCAACACCGGCGGAAGAATCAGCTTCCAGCTCAGCCCGGCAAAGAAAATCACCGCCAGGCCGGCGGCCAGCACCAGCAGCGAGGTGCCCAGGTCGGGCTGCTTCATGATCAGCCCCACCGGCACGGCCAGCAACACCAGGCCCACGGCGAAATCGAAGGGCCGCAACTGCCCTTCGCGCTTCTGGAACCACCAGGCCAGCATCAGCGGCACGGCGATCTTCAAAATTTCGCTCGGCTGGATCACCATCCCGAGGTTGATCCAGCGCCGCGCGCCCTTTTTGGTGATGCCGAACAGCAGCACCGCCACCAGCAGCGCCACGCCGGTGATGTACAGCGGCACGGCGAAAACCATCAGCTTTTGCGGCGGAACCTGCGCCACCACGAACATGATGGCGCCGGCAATCAGCATGTTGCGGCCGTGGTCGGCAAAGCGGGTGCCGTGGTCGTAGCCCGACGAATACATGATCAGCAGGCCGGCGCAGGCCAGCAGGAACACGGCAAAAGCGAGCAGGCCGTCAAAGCCCTGCAGCAGGGGCAGGGATCGCTTGTACAAAGAAGATTGGTCGAAAACGGCGGACATGGCCGCGATTATCGGTTAGCCAGCCAGTTGCCTGGAAGCCCAAGGAGAAACTCGCCGGCACTGCCCCACTACAAAAACCATAGCTGAACCAGCATGGCCTGCCTGCGCAAACGGCCTGTTTGATGCTCAAGCCAGAAAACGCCGGCACCACACCGCCCTGCGCCTGCAGGCGGGCGTTTACCATGTCGCCATGCCCACCACCCACCTGCTCTACCTGCACGGCTTTCGCTCCTCGCCCCAGTCGGCCAAGGCCCGGAAAATGGCGGCCCTGATGGCCGAACGCCACCCGGCGGTGCGCTGGTGGTGCCCGCCACTGCCGCCTTCGCCACGGGATGCCATGGCGCTGCTGGAAAAGGGCCTGGCGGACTGGCCGGCCGGGTCGATGGCGGTCATCGGCTCGTCGCTGGGCGGTTTCTACGCGACGGCGGTGGCCGAGCGCCAGGGCTGCAGGGCGGTGCTGCTCAACCCGGCGGTCGATCCGGCGCGCGACCTGGCGAAGTACATCGGCGAGCAGACCACCTGGCAGAACCCCGACGAGCATTTTTTCTTCGAAGCCCGCTTTGTCGATGAACTGCGCGCGCTGCAGGCCGGGCCTTTGACAATTCCGCGCAACTACCTGGCCATCATCGCCAAGGGCGACGAGGTGCTGGACTGGCGCGAAATGGCGGCGCGCTATGCGGGCGCGCAACTGCGCCTGCTCGAAGGCGGGGACCATGCGCTGAGCGACTTCGATGCCCATGTGCCCGCCATCCTGGACTTCCTGGACCTGGCTTGACACCAGCGCCGCCTGATTACACTAGCCGCACGCCCCGCAAAGGCCACCACCCTGCATCACCCAGCCCCACCCGGCACTACCCAGGCCAAAGGATTTCGTTGTGTTTGTATTGTTTGAAGAAACCGGCAAGTTCCTGGCCGGCCGCATTTTGTCGGAAGCGGACAGTTCGCTGCAGGTCGAACTCGACTCGGGCAAGCGCGTTAAGGTCAAGGCGGCCCATGCGCTGCTGAAGTTCGAGAAACCCGCGCCGGCCGACTTCATCGCGGCCGGACTGAAGCTGGTCGAAGACATCGACCTGGACCTGGCCTGGGAATTCGCCAGCGACGAGGAATTCGGCTTTGCCGAGCTGGCGCGCGAGTATTTCAGCGCCGACGCGTCCAGGCCCGCATCGCCCGAGCAGCAGGCCGCCGCGCTGTTCCGCCTGTACGACGCGCCGCATTATTTCCGCCGCGCCGGCAAGGGCCGGTTCAGGAAAGCGCCGCCCGAAATCCTGCAACAGGCGCTCGCCGCCATCGAGAAGAAAAAGCAGATCACGGCGCAGATCGCCACCTGGGCCGACGAACTCGGGCGCGGCCAGTGCCCGGCGCCGATCCGCGACCAGCTCTACAAGATTTTGTTCAAGCCCGACAAGAACAGCGCCGAATACAAGGCCGTGGTCGATGCCTCGCGCGCCACGCACACCGCGCCGCTCGACCTGCTGCAAAAGGCCGGCGCCATTGCCTCGCCCTACCAGTTCCACTGGAAGCGCTTCCTGTTCGAGAATTTCCCCAAGGGCACGCGCTTTCCGGAACTGCAGGCGCCGCCCGTCAAGGACGAGCTGCCGCTGGCCGATGTGCGGGCGTTTTCCATCGACGACTCCAGCACCACCGAAATCGACGATGCGCTGTCGGTGAGCGGCCTGGGCAGCGGCACCGTCACGCTGGGCGTTCACATTGCCGCGCCCGGCCTGGCGGTGCTGCCGGGCGGCCCGATCGACGCGGTGGGCCGCGCCCGCATGTCCACCGTCTACATGCCCGGCTACAAGCTGACCATGCTGCCCGACGACGTGGTGCAGGCCTACACGCTGCAGGAAGGCCGCAACTGCCCTGCCCTGTCGCTGTACCTGACGATGGACGAGGCGACGCTGGACATCACCGCAAGCAGCACCCGGCTGGAGCAGGTGCCGATTGTGAGCAACCTGCGCCACGACGCGCTCGACAACACGTTCACCGAAGCCTTCTTCGAGGCCGCGCAAGTCACTGCGCCGGTCGATGTGCAGTGGGGCGTGGAAATGACCTTTTTGCACCGCCTGGCCCGCCATTTGAAAGGCCAGCGCGAGATCGTTCGCGGCAAGCCCGAGAATTTCAACCGGCCCGACTACAACTTCAGGCTCGACAACCCCACGGGCGGCGAGCCGCAGGGCATGGAAACGGTCACCATCACCACCCGCCAGCGCGGCGCGCCGCTGGACCTGATCGTCGCCGAGGCGATGATCCTGGCCAACAGCACCTGGGGCCAGTGGCTGGCAGAGCATGGCGTGCCGGGCATCTACCGCAGCCAGGCCAGCATGGCGCCGGGCGTGAAAGTGCGCATGGGCACCAAGTCGCTGCCGCACGCCGGGCTGGGCGTGAAAAGCTATGCCTGGTGCACCTCGCCGCTGCGCCGCTACACCGACCTGGTGAACCAGTGGCAGATCATCGCGGTCACCCGGCACGGCCGGACCGCCGCGCTGGCCGCGCCCTTCAAGCCCAAGGATGCCGACCTGTTCTCGGTGATTTCCTGCTTTGACGCGGCCTACAGCGCCTACAACGGCTTCCAGTCGGGCATCGAGCGCTACTGGACGCTGAAATACCTGGAGCAAAACGGCATCACCGAACTGACCGCCACCAGCTTCAAGGACAACCTGGTGCGCGCCGACGACTTGCCGCTGGTGCTCGGCGCGATGGGCGCGCAGGGCCTGCCGCGCGGCGCGCGGGTGCGCGTCAAGCTGGGCGCGATTGACGAGATCACGCTGGACGTTTTCGGCACGGTCATCGAGCGGCTCGACACCGAGGTCCTGGACGCCAGCGGCACGCAGCCCGCCGACGAGGCAGAAGACGACGAAGAGGACATCGCCGCCGGACCGATCTCGATTGCCGTGGACATCGACGAGCCGCAACCCGATGCCGAACCGGCCCCCGCTGCGGCAGCCTGAAGCCGCACCCATGCCCAGCGCGCCACCGGTGGCAACCGCCAGGCCTCAAGCCTTCATGCTCAAACCTGGCCCGCCCCGGGTGAAATCCAGGTCGCCCAGCGCGCTGCAGATCGCCCTGGGCATTTCGCTCACCGCGCATGCCGCGCTGCTGGCGGTGCGGATCGTCGATCCCGAGCGCTTCAACCGGGTGTTCGAGGACACGCCGCTGGAGGTGATCCTGGTCAACGCCAAGTCGAGCGACCCGCCCGATGCCAATGCCAAGGCGATTGCGCAGGCTTCGCTGGCCGGCGGCGGCGCGCTCGAAACCGGCCGGCCCACCTCGCCCCTGCCGCCTTCGCTGGTCGCGAAAACCGGCGACTCGCCCGAGGATGAAGACGAGCGGCGCCAGGTCAGGTCGCTCAAGGAGCAGCAAAGGGAACTGCTGCTGCAGCAGACCCGCAAGGAACTGGCCGCGCTGCCGCCGCCCGACCTGAGCGTGCCGTCGCACCTGCGCGCGCAGACCGAGCAGGAAGAAAAGCGCCGGCAACTGGTCAAGCTGCTCGCCGAGATTGAAAAAAGCATCAGCGAGGACAGCGCCCAGCCAACCCGCCGCTACATCAGCCCTTCGACCCGCGAAGAAGTCTATGCGGTGTATTACGACGCGATGCGCCGCCGGATCGAGAAAAAGGGAACGCTGAACTTTCCGCAACTGGCCGGGAAAAAGCTGTATGGCGAGCTGACCATGACCATGACGGTCAATGCCGACGGCAACGTGCTGGCGACCGAGGTGGTGCAAGGCTCGGGCAACCCGCTGCTGGACCGCTGGGCGCAAAGCCTGGTGCAGGGAAGCGGGCCCTTCGAGCCGTTCAGCGAAGCCATGCGCGCCAAGGCCGACCAGATCGTGGTGGTGTCGAGCTTCAATTTCGGACGCGACGACAGCCTGGAAACGAAGCTGACCAACCGCTGAGCCCCGAGCCGCGCCCGCATTGAAACCACCATCCCGGATGAAAAAGAATCGACCCATGGCCTGCGACCACGCGGCAAGCAAACGGCATTCCGCGCCCGGCGATGAGGCGGCCGGCGGCGGCCAGCCCGCGCAGTTGCACGCCGGCGCGCCGGTGGGGCTGGAGCGGCGGGCATGAAGGCCGCCTGGCGCCTGCTGGTCCTGGCCCTGCTGGCCGGACT
The DNA here is from genome assembly GCA_028292345.1 of Polaromonas sp. Lineage (GTDB taxonomy): Bacteria > Pseudomonadota > Gammaproteobacteria > Burkholderiales > Burkholderiaceae_C > Polaromonas. Next base: position 5,572 of record JAQGMN010000481.1, read on the forward strand.
GGCGCTGCAGCTGTATTTCGCGGGCCGCATCGCGCTGATGCGTTTCGTCGATCCGGAATCGACTGCCTTCCAGCGCTCGGAGGCCTGGGGCGTGGCCAAAAACACCGGCACGCTCAAGTGGCGCCAGCAGTGGGTGCCCTATGCGGAAATCTCAAGCCACCTCAAGCGCGCCATCATTGCGTCGGAAGACGCCGGTTTCGTGCTGCACGAGGGCATCGACATGGACGCGCTGGAAAAGGCGTGGGAGAAAAACACCCAGGCCGAGGAACGCGCCGCGCAATCCGTCAGCCGGCTGGCCGAGGGCAAGTCGAAAGCCCTCCTGCCCAAGCCGCCCAGGATCGTCGGCGGCTCGACCATCACCCAGCAGCTCGCCAAGAACCTGTTCCTGTCGGGCGAACGCACGCTGCTGCGCAAGGGCCAGGAGCTGCTGCTGACGCTGATGCTCGAAGCGCTGCTGAGCAAGCAGCGCATCCTGGAGATTTACCTCAACAACGTCGAATGGGGCGAAGGCGTCTTTGGCGCCGAGGCCGCCGCCCAGCACTACTACCGCAAGCCGGCCGCGCGCCTGAGCGCCATCGAGTCGGCCCGGCTGGCGGTGATGCTGCCCCGGCCGAAATACTTTGAAACCCACACCGGCTCGGGCTACCTGGCGTCGCGCGCCCGGACCATCGCGGCGCGCATGGGCGGCGTGGACGTGCCGTGAACGCCTGCCCTTTGGTGCTTATTCAAGCCTTTTCCTCCCTTTTCGCACACTCCGCCTGCGTAAGCAGCTACTGAATTCATAGCAAATGCATATATTGGGAATCGATCCGGGTTTGCTGATCACCGGCTTTGGCGTGGTGGACATGGACGGCCCGCACCTGCGCTATGTCGCCAGCGGCACCATCAAGACCGCGCACCTGGACAAAAAGGACCTGCCGGGCCGGCTGAAGGTGCTGTTCGACGGCGTGCGCGAGGTGGTGCAGCGCTACCAGCCCGAAGCGGCATCGGTCGAGATCGTGTTCGTCAACGTGAATCCGCAGGCCACGCTGCTGCTGGGACAGGCGCGCGGCGCGTGCATCACGGCGCTGGTGTCCAACGACCTGCCGGTGGCCGAATACACCGCGCTGCAGATGAAGAAGGCCGTCGCCGGCTATGGCAAGGCGGGCAAGGCGGAGGTGCAGGAAATGGTCATGCGGCTGCTCAAGCTGCCGTCGCTCCCGGGAAAGGACGCCGCCGATGCGCTGGGGCTGGCCATCACGCATGCGCATGTGGGCGCGGCCATGGCGCGGCTGGCGAAGGCCAGCGAAGCCAGCGGCAGGATGGGCGGACATTACCGGGCCGGGCGCAGCCGCTGACGCGCTACCCCACCCGCTCCATGATCAGCACCGCGAAGAATCCGAACGCGGCGATCAAGGCCCACTTCAGGACCACCCAGCCGTAGTGCCTGAAGCGCAGGTTCCCGGTGCCGGCGTAGAACATGAAGCACACCAGGGACGTCAGCAGTGCCAGCAACAGCATCCAGCGAAAAAGCAGCATGGCCTGAACTCCGGGTTGGGAAGGACTGGGGTTACCAGGCGCGCGCCAGGGTGGCAAAGCCCCTGGGCGCGTTTTTTTCGTCGTCGAAGGTGGCGATCTCGTAGGCGTCCGGATGCGCCAGCAACTCGCGCAGCAGCTTGTTGTTCATGGCATGGCCCGAGCGAAAGGCGCTGTAGGCGGCCAGCAGCGGCTTGCCCAGCAAATACAGGTCGCCCATGGCGTCGAGTATCTTGTGCTTGACGAATTCGTCGTTGTAGCGCAGCCCTTCGCTGTTGAGCACCTTGAGGTCGTCCATGACGATGGCATTGTCGAGCCCGCCGCCGAGCGCCAGGCCGTTGGCCCGCATCATCTCGACATCCTTGGTGAAGCCGAAGGTGCGCGCCCGGGCAATGTCCCGGCTGTAGGCGCCGCTGCCCATGTCGAACTCGACGCGCTGGCCGGTGGAATCGACGGCAGGATGGTCAAAATCGATCTCGAAGTTCAGCTTGTAGCCTTCGTAGGGGCTCAGGCGCGCCCATTTGACATTGGCGCCCTCGCCTTCGCGCACCTCGACCGGCCTGAGGATACGCACGAAGCGCTTGGGCGCGGCCTGCAGTTCAATGCCGGCGGACTGCAGCAGGAACACGAACGACGACGCCGAGCCGTCCAGGATCGGCACTTCCTCGGCGGTGATGTCGATGACCAGGTTGTCGATGCCCAGGCCGGCGCAGGCCGACATCAGGTGCTCGACGGTCAGGACCTTGGCGCTGCCGCTGGAAATGGTCGATGCCAGCCGGGTGTCGGTCACGGCGTCGGGCGAGATGACGATGTCCACCGGCTGCGGCAGGTCGACGCGCCGGAACACGATGCCGCTGTCGGGCGGCGCCGGCCGCAGGGTCAGCTCGACCCGCTGGCCGCTGTGCAGCCCCACACCGACCGCCCGGGTCAGGGATTTGAGGGTTCTTTGAGCAAGCATGTCGTATTTTAAATTGCCAGGCGCGCAGCGCCATCGCCGGCCCGCCAAGCCCATGCGGCATGGTTGGCCTGGACAGGGGCAGCCTGTCGGAGACAGCAGGCCATGCGCCCTGGTCCGCCATGGCGGGCCGGGGCGCATGCAAAATCAGTCCGCCTGGCGGCGCAGGAAGGCAGGAATCTCGAAATCGTCCATGCCGCCCGACGCCAGCGCATCGACCTTCGCCGCCGCCTGGGTGCGGTTGTTTCCCCAAACATTAGGCCGCGCCATGTTGCCGTAGTCGGGCTGCTTCAGGCCCTGCACGCCGCCCGCAGTCTGGCCGGCACCGCGCAGCACCTGCAGCGGCGCGACATTGCTGCGCACTTCCTGGCGGCTCAGGCCGGTGGCCACCACGGTCACGCGGATGTCCTCGCCCAGCTCGTCGTCGTAGGCGGTGCCGTAGATCACATGCGCATCGGGCGACGCGTAGGCGCGCACGGTGTTCATCGCCAGCTTGGACTCGTTCAGCTTGAGCGAGCCCTTGGCGGCCGAGATCAGCACCAGCACGCCCTTGGCGCCCGACAGGTCGATGCCTTCGAGCAGCGGGCAGGCCACGGCCTGTTCGGCGGCGATGCGGGCGCGGTCGGGGCCGCTGGCCCGGGCCGTTCCCATCATCGCCTTGCCGGGCTCGCCCATGACGGTGCGAACGTCCTCGAAGTCGACGTTGACGTGGCCGGGCACGTTGATGATCTCGGCAATGCCGCCGACGGCGTTTTTCAGCACATCGTTGGCATGGGCAAAGGCCTCGTCCTGCGTCACGTCGTCGCCCAGCACTTCGAGCAGCTTTTCGTTCAGCACGACGATCAGCGAATCGACATTGGCTTCCAGCTCGGACAGGCCCAGGTCGGCATTGGTCATGCGGCGTCCGCCCTCGAAGTCGAAGGGCTTGGTCACGACGCCGACCGTCAGGATGCCCATTTCCTTGGCGACGCGGGCAATCACGGGCGCCGCGCCGGTGCCGGTGCCGCCGCCCATGCCGGCGGTGATGAACAGCATGTGCGCGCCGCTGATGGCGCTGCGGATGTCGTCCACCGCCAGCTCGGCGGCTTCGCGGCCTTTTTCAGGCTTGCTGCCGGCGCCCAGTCCGCTGGCGCCCAGCTGGATGTTCTTGTGCGCGGTGCCGCGGTTGAGCGCCTGCGCGTCGGTGTTGGCGCAGATGAACTCGACGCCCTGCACGCCGCACTGGATCATGTGGCCGACGGCATTGCCGCCGCCGCCGCCGACGCCGATCACCTTGATCTGCGTGCCTTGGTTGAATTCCTGGATTTCAATCATTTCGATACTCATGGGGAGCCTCCTGTGGGGGTAAATGGGGTGGGTGAATACATGTCAATTTTTTTGCGAAACATGGCGGGTCAGGCCGGTGGATCGGCGCCTCCCGAATGGGTTCGCCGCCAGGGGCGACCGAAAGATCTGGACAGGCGGGTCATCAGAAATTCCCCACGAACCAGTCTTTGACCCGGCCAAAGGCGCTGTGCACGCTGCCGGCCTTTTGCGCCACCTTGAAGCCCCGCATGCGCGCCAGCCGGGCTTCTTCGAGCAGTCCCATGACGGTGGCGGCCCGGGTCTGGGCGACCATGTCCGACAGGGCGCCGGTGTAGCGCGGCAGGCCGCGCCGCACCGGCTTGAGGAAAATGTCTTCGCCCAGTTCGATCATGCCGGGCATCATGGCGCTGCCGCCGGTGATGACGATGCCCGAGGACAGCACTTCCTCGTAGCCCGACTCGCGGATCGCCTGCTGGACCAGCAGGTAGATTTCCTCGACGCGCGGCTCGATCACGCCGGACAGGGCCTGCTTGCTGAGCATGCGCGGGCCGCGGTCGCCCAGGCCGGGCACCTCGACCTGGGTGTCGGGGTCGGCGAGCAGCTGCTTGGCGCAGCCGTTTTCGACCTTGATGTCCTCGGCGTCCTTGGTCGGCGTGCGCAGCGCCATGGCGATGTCGCTGGTGATCAGGTCGCCGGCGATCGGGATCACGGCGGTGTGCCGGATGGCGCCGCCGGTGAAGATGGCCACGTCGGTCGTGCCGGCGCCGATGTCGACCATCGCCACGCCGAGCTCCTGCTCGTCCTGCGTCAGCACCGACAGGCTGGACGCCAGCGGATTGAGCATCAGCTGGTCCACGTCCAGGCCGCAGCGCCGCACGCACTTGATGATGTTTTCGGCGGCGCTCTGCGCGCCGGTCACGATATGCACCTTGGCCTCCAGGCGCAGGCCGCTCATGCCGATGGGCTCGCGCACGTCCTGGCCGTCGATGACGAATTCCTGCGGCTCGACCAGCAGCAGGCGCTGGTCGGTCGAGATGTTGATGGCCTTGGCGGTTTCAATCACGCGGGTCACGTCGGCCTGGGTGACTTCCTTGTCCTTGACCGCCACCATGCCGCTGGAATTGATGCCGCGGATGTGGCTGCCGGTGATGCCGGTGAACACACGGCCGATCTTGCAGTCGGCCATGAGCTCGGCTTCTTTCAGCGCCTGCTGGATGCTGTGCACGGTGGCGTCGATGTTGACCACCACGCCGCGCTTGAGTCCCTGGCTCGCGGCAAGCCCCAGGCCGGCGAGCTTGAGCTCGCCGCCGGGCATGACCTCGGCCACCACGACCATGATCTTGCTGGTCCCGATGTCCAGCCCCACCACCAGGTCTTTATATTCTTTGGCCATTCATTTACCTTTTCTTTTTCTTGTCGTCTTTGTCACCGATCTCGCCGGTGGTGACGCCCCTGAGCTTGAGCGCATAACCTGTCGCATACCGCAGGTCGGCGGATTCCACATCGCGTCCGAACCGGGACGACACCTGCGTCACGGTGTCGACAAAGCGCCGGGCACGCGCCTGGACTTCGGCCTGCGAGCCGTGGCCCAGTTCAATCACCGCGCCGCTGTCGAGCTGCGCGCGCCAGCTGCCAAGATCGCTCAGCTGCAGTTGCTCCAGCACCGCATCCATCTCTTCAAACAGCGGAAGCAGGTCGTGGTAGGCCTGCAGCACCTGCGGCGCCTGGCCCTTGGGCCCGCTCAGCAGCGGCAGCTCCTCGTTTTCGACATCGCCGGGATTGGCGTCGAACACCTCGCCGTGGTTGTTGACCAGCCGGGCCTCGCCCTCGGGGCCCCAGTAGGCGACGGCCTTGTGCTCCAGCAGCACGACCTTCAGGCGGTTCGGGAATTCGCGTTGCACCACCGCCCGGCGAACCCAGGGAACGGACTCGAAGGCGGCGCGCGTGGAATCGAGGTCCACCGTCAGGAAGTTGCCGGCCAGCTTGGGCGCCACATTGGCGCGCAGGGTGACTGCATTGTTGTGCACCAGGTCGCCGCCGACGCGGATGGTGCTGAGGTTGAAGGCCGGCTGTCGCACCAGCCAGGCCATGCCCAGGGCCAGCACCATGGCGCAAAAGACCAGGCCCAGGAGCACCGAGACGGTGTTCATGAGCCTGACATCCGGCGGCAGGGCGGCTGGCAGGGGCATGGTGCGGTTCACGGCTGTGTTCCGTCCTGCGGCTGGCAGTCCAGCGCTGCGGTTTGCAGCACCTGAACGCACAGCGCTTCATAGGAAATGCCCGCCGCCCGCGCGGACATGGGCACCAGCGAATGCCCGGTCATGCCGGGCGAGGTGTTGATCTCCAGCAGGTAGGGCTGGCGGGTGGCCTGGTCGATCATCACGTCGGCGCGCGCCCAGCCCCGGCAGTTCAGCGTGCGAAAAGCCTGCAGCACCATTTGCCCGATGGCCTGCTCTTCGCCGTCGGGCAGGCCGCAGGGCACCAGGTACTGCGTGGTGTCGGTGAAATACTTGTTCTGGTAGTCGTAGTTGCCCTCGGGCGCGACGATGCGGATGAGCGGCAGCGCGCGTGCCTGCGCGCCGGTGCCCAGCACCGGGCAGGTCACCTCGTCGCCGCTGACGAACTGCTCGCACAGGACGTCGGCGTCCATCTTCTCGGCCAGCGCCACGGCAGCCGCCATGCCGGCCCGGACGATGACCTTGCTCAAGCCCAGGGAGGAACCCTCGCGCGCGGGCTTGACGATCAACGGCAGGCCCAGCGCATCGGGAATGGCGGCGACTTCGGCAGGGCTGTAAGCGCCCCGGCGCAGCA
>JAQGMN010000268.1 GCA_028292345.1 Polaromonas sp.
TTTTTTTCGCCTGCCGTAGACCTTGAAGCGCAGCCCCCTGCGGCGCGACAATCGGGCATGACCCAATACAACAAGGCGGCTGCGGCGCGCCACGACATCCATGTCTATGAACACCTGACGCCCGACGTGGTGCTGGACGCGCTGGCCAGCGTCGGCCTTTACGGCGACGGCCGCCTGATGGCGCTGTCCAGCTATGAAAACCGGGTGTACCAGGTACACCTGGAAAGCCCGGTCGGCAGCGCGGAACTGGCGGGCGACATCGTGGTGGTCAAGTTCTACCGCCCGGACCGCTGGACCGATGCGCAGATCCTGGAAGAGCATGCGTTTGCCGCCGAGCTGATGGCCGCCGAGATCCCGGTGGTCGGCGCGCTGGAACTCAGCGGCACGACGCTGAACCATTTCAAGGGCTTCAGCTTCAGCGTCTCGCCCAGCCTGGGCGGCCGCCGGCCGGAACTGGACAACCTGGAGGTGCTTGAATGGATCGGCCGCTTCCTGGCGCGCATCCATACGGTCGGCAGCGCCCGGCCCTTTGTGCACCGACCCGCCCTGAACCTGCAGACCTTCGGCCATGCTTCGGCCGATGTGCTGCTGGCGGGCGGCTATTTGCCGCTGGACATGGAATCGCGCTGGCGCCAGGCCTTCGACGAAGCCATGGCGGTCGCCCAGGGCGTGTGGGGCAGCGTTGCGCATGCGCGCCAGCTGCGCCTGCATGGCGACTGCCACCCCGGCAACATTTTGTGGACGCCCGAAGGCCTGCCGCTGGCCGGCCCGCATTTTGTCGACCTGGACGATGCGCGCACCGGCCCGGCGGTGCAGGATTTGTGGATGCTGCTGTCGGGCGACCGGCCCCAGCAATTGCGCCAGCTGGGCGCGCTGGTCGACGGCTACGACGAGTTCGGCCAATTCGACCGGCGCGAGCTTGCGCTGATCGAGCCGCTGCGCACGCTGCGCCTGGTGCATTACAGCGCCTGGCTGGCGCAGCGCTGGCACGACCCAATCTTCCCGATCAACTTCCCGTGGTTCGGCTCCAGCGACTACTGGAAAGGCCAGGTGGACATGCTGATTGAACAGACCGAAGCGATGCAGGCGGCGCCGCTGGTCGCCTGAAGCGGCGTGGCCAGCAAGGGCACCAGGCGGTTTGCAGCGACCCGGCAACACGGCGTTTGCTGACACGGTCGAGCTGCGGGCCACCCTAGCATGGAAGTGTTCCCCACCGGAGTCTTCATGCCGTCCCCTTTCCCGATTTCGCGCCGGCCGCTGCTGGCCTGGCTGGCCGCAGGCGCTGCCACGGCGGCCTTTCCCTCGCTGGCCGCGCAGCACCGCCAGCCTATGGCCAACGCACTGACCGGCACGGCGATGCTGGAGCGCGTCAACGCAGACACCGGCACGCCGGCGCTGGCCCAGGGCGCGCGCGGCGACGGCGTGCTGCGTGCGCAGGTCCTGCTCGACCAGGCCTGGTTTTCCCCCGGCGAGATCGACGGCGCCTTTGGCGCCAACATGCGCCGCATGGTGGCGGCGTTCCAGGCGTCAAACCGCCTGCCGTCCACCGGCCGCATCGACGCCGCCACCTGGAAAGCCCTGGCCGGCGAGGCGCCCGCGCCGGTGCTCACCGAATACACGCTCACTGCCGATGAGGTAGCCGGCCCGTTTGCCAAGCTGCCCGCCGACATGATGGCGCGCGCGCAACTCAAGTCGCTGGGTTTTGAATCGCTTCACGAAGCGCTGGGCGAAAAATTCCATTGCAGCCCGACATGGCTGCGCAGCGCCAACCCGGGCAGCGCATTCGCGGCCGGCGGCAAGATCGTCGTTCCGGCCAGCGGCAGCGACAAACCGCCCGCCGGCGCGGCGTCGCTGCGCATCGACAAATCCGAGCATGTGCTCTACCTGCTCGACCAGGCCGAACGGCCGCTGGCCGCCTTTCCCATCAGCATGGGCGGCGCCTTCGACCCGCTGCCGGTCGGCCGCATGGACATCAGGAATGCCGCGAAAAACCCGGTGTTCACCTTCAATCCGGCGCTGCTCAGGAACAGCAAGGCCACCGATGTGAAGACCGACATGGCTGCCGGTCCGAACAGCCCGGTCGGGGTGTACTGGCTGGGCCTGAGCAAGCCGCACTGGGGCATCCACGGCACGCCCGAGCCGGCCCGCGTCGGCTCGTCCGAATCCAACGGCTGCATCCACCTGACCAACTGGGACGTGCTGCGCCTGGCGCAGGCGGTCAAGGTCGGGTTTGCGGTGGATGTCCATGCCTGAGCATCGGTTGAGCCGCCGAAGCCTGGGCCGGCGCATGGCCGCCCTGCTTTGCCTGGCCTGGGCGGGCAGTGCATTTGCCGCTGCGGATGCTTCGGCTGCGGCTGCGGCCGCCGCCGGAGCGCCGGCCGAGCCGCCGGCCCTGCTGCTGCCGGTGCAGGGCGTCTCCGCCAGCCAATTGCGCGACACCTTTGGCGATGACCGGGACGGCGGCCAGCGCGGCCACGAGGCACTCGACATCATGGCACCGACCGGAGCGCCGGTGCTGGCGGTGGACGACGGCCGCATCGTCAAGCTGTTCCTGAGCCAGCCCGGCGGCATCACGGTGTACCAGTTCGACCCGACCGGCCGATTCGCCTATTACTACGCGCACCTGGACCGCTATGCCGACGGACTGGCCGAGGGCCAGGCAGTGCGGCGCGGCAGCGTGATCGGCTATGTGGGCGCGACCGGCAATGCCAGGGCCGACGCGCCGCACCTGCATTTCGCGATTTTCCGGCTCGGCCCGGAAAAGCAGTGGTGGAAAGGCGAGCCGGTCAACCCCTTCCCCTACCTGGGCGGCAAGCCGCCCTGAGGCATCGCCCGAAGCACGCAAGGTGCGCGGCAGCTTTTTGCTACTTAATTAATAGCTGCTTACGCATACTGCCTGTGCGCCAAAGGCATATTTCATGCAAATAAGCAACTTCCCGACATTCTCGGATTACTCCTTCCCGCCTTTGGGGGAAGGCCGGGATGGGGGGCTTTACGCAGCGTAAACACCGTTCATCGCCCAAATGCCTACTGGCCCGGGGCAGCGACGAATCGAACAGCGGTTGCGCAAAACCTCCGCCAGCCCCCATCCTAATCTTCCCCCCAAAGGGGGAAGGGGTCATTCGGGCTCGGGGCAAGCCGCAGACAGTGCGGTGACGTCCTACCGGATCGAAACGCAATCACCAGTTGCGCACACGCCCGGTGTCCAGGTGCACGAACTGGTCGCGCGGGTAAAAACCCACGCCGCCCGCGTTCAGCGACAGGGCCGCCTGGTGCAGGTCGGCCAGCGGCACGCCGGGCAGTCGCACGTCGATCGCGCGGCCTTCCATGTGCAGGCTTTGGGTCGCCACGCCGCCGCTGCGCGTCTGGCGCAGGCGGCTGTTGGTGGCCGGGCAGCGGTAGCCCGAGATCACCTCGAACGCGCCCTTGCTGCCCAGCGCCTGCCGCACCCGGTACAGCAGGTCGAACAGCTGCGGGTCGATCACGCCGATGTCGCCGGTGTAGTGGTCGCGCAGGAAGCGGTTGAGCCAGCCCAGCGCCTGGGGCACATAGCGCTCGCCGCTGGCATACACCAGGTCGATCTTCTCGTGGGTATGCGTGTGCACCAGCGCCAGCCCGCGCGCGTCGGGCACGGACGCCCAGGCGGCGGGCGCGGCCAGTGCCGGCAGGGCGGCGGCGGCCAGGCTGGCTGTCTGGCGCAGGAAGTGGCGGCGGGCCGGGAACTTGGAAGGGGTCATGGGGCGTCCTTGTAGAGGATTGGCAGCGTTTGCGAATGCTGGCGCAGGGCGGCGTCCAGCAGCCGGTCCAGCCCGTAGAGGTCGTCAAAGAAAAAGGCGCGGCCGTCCTTGACCAGCGCGGTGCCATAGGCGATCAGCACCGGCACCGGCTCGGGCAGCCTGAGCGTGGCCGACTGGCCCCGGCCCATGGCCGTGCGGATGCGCTCCTCGGTCCAGTACGGCATGTTCTTCAGAACGAATCTGGCCAGCGCCACCGGATGCTCGACGCGGATGCAGCCGTGGCTGAAATCGCGCCGGTCGCGGCTGAACAGTTGGGTAGCCGGCGTGTGGTGCAGGTAGATGTTGTCGCGGTTCGGGAACACGAACTTGATGTCGCCCAATGCGTTTTTCGGCCCCGGCCGCTGGCGGATGCGCGCCTTGCCGGCCAGCACGGCGTCGAGCAGGCCGACCGACACGGCGCGGTCCACGCGGCCGCCGTTGGAGACGAATTCCATCTCCTGGCGCGCCAGGTAGCCCGGGTCGCGCCGCAGCCGGGGAACGATCTCGGCGCGGGCGATGGACGGCGGCACGTTCCAGTAGGGGCTGAACTCGATGAAGCGCATGTCCTCGTCGAACAGCGGGGTGCGCGTGTCCAGCGCCTTGCCGACGACGATCCTCATTTCCTCCTCGACCTGGATGCGGCCGTCCCGCACTTCGTAGGCGCGCAGCACGAACTCGGGAATGTTCACGACGATCATGCGCGGCCCCTGCATCAAGGGCGTCCAGCGCAGCCGCTCCAGGGCCAGCTCGATCTGGCGGGCGCGGGCGGCGGGCGCCACCTGCAGCGCGGCCAGCGTGGCCTTGCCGAGCAGGCCGTCGGCACCCAGCCCGTGGCGCTGCTGGAAGGCCTTGACCGCCTTGATCAGCGGCTCGTCGTAGCGCGCCGGCAGCGCCAGGCCGGGCGGCAAATCACCCAGGTCGGCCAGCCGCTCGGCCAGCGCGGCCAGCCCCGCATAGGCCTGTCCCGGCGCCAGCTTGCCCGCCTGGCCGCCCGGCAGCGGCGGCAGGGGCTGGCGCCAGGCCGGACGGTCGGCACGCGCGCGGTAGGCGGCCAGCGCCTCGCGCAGGCTGGCGTAGATCGGCAGGCGCGGCGCGGCCTCCAGCGCCGCCTCCCGCAGCCGTCCGGCCGCCAGAGCGGCCTGCAGGTAGGCGCCGGCATTGAAGGGCTCGCGCTCTGGCGGGCTGAAGTTGTGGCGGATCTTTTGCGGATCGACGCGGCCCGTGTGAACGTCTGCCAGGTAGCGCGCCATTGCCGTGGTCAGCGCCTGATCCAGGCGCGCCACCCTAGCGGCGTCAAGCGACGGGCCCTGGGCAGCCCCGGCAACCGCCCGTGCCAGCGCATCGGCGCTGTAGTCCTGCGGCGCCAGGCCGTGGCTGGCGGCATCGGCCAGCACGGCCACCGCCGCCTGCGCCTGGGCGCCGGGCCGGTCGCCGTCGAACCAGCGCGCGCCCTGCGCCGCCATGGCCGTGCCGCAGCACAGCCACAGCGCAAGGGCAGCGCGGCCAAGGATCGACGACAGACTGTGCTTCATGGTCATCGGCCATTATCGGCCGCTGCAAAAGGGCCGGCGCCCTGCCCGACCCTGCGAAGAAGCCGGGCGGCTGGCAGCAAGACTGCACCTTCCAATGAAAAAAGTCCCGCCGGCGGGACCGGCGGGACTTTCGGCAGGCGACCGGTTCAGGCCAGCGCGCAGGTGTTGCGGATTACACCAGCAGCGCATTCACCCGGCGCACATAGGCGGCCGGGTCTTCGGGCAGCCCGCCCTCGGCCAGCAGCGCCTGGTCGAACAGGATGTTGGCCAGGTCGTCGAAGCGGTCGGACTCGCTGCTCGCCTCTAACTTTTTCACCAGCGGATGCTGGGCATTGACTTCCAGGATCGGCTTGACCTGCGGCACGCTCTGGCCGGCCTGCTTGAGCATGCGCGCCAGCTGCGTGGACATGTCGCCGTCCTGCACCACCAGGCACGCTGGTGAATCGACCAGCCGCGAGGTGGCGCGCACATCGCTGGCCTTGTCCTTCAGGGCTTCCTTGAGCTTGTCCAGGATCGGCTTGAACTGCGTCTGCGCTTCCTCGGCGGCTTTCTTCTCGTCCTCGTCCTGCAGCTTGCCCAGGTCGACCGCGCCCTTGGCGACCGACTGCAGCGGCGTGCCGTCGAACTCGTTGAGGTAGTTCAGCGCCCACTCGTCCACCCGGTCGGCCATCAGCAGCACTTCGATGCCCTTCTTGCGGAAGATTTCCAGCTGCGGGCTGCTCTTGGCGGCGGCCAGCGTGTCGGCGGTGATGTAGTAGATCGCGTCCTGGCCGTCCTTCATGCGCGCCTTGTAGTCGGCAAAGCCCACGCTGGTGGTGTCGGTGGTCGAGCTGGCAAAGCGCAGCAGCTTGGCCAGGCGTTCCTTGTTGGCGAAGTCCTCGCCCAGGCCTTCCTTCAGGACCGCGCCGAACTCGGCATAGAAGGTGGTGAATTTCTCCGGCGCATTGGCCGCCAGGTCCTCGATCATCGACAGCACGCGCTTGGTGCAGCCTTCGCGGATGGCTTTCACGGCGCGGCTTTCTTGCAGCAGTTCGCGCGAGACGTTCAGCGGCAGGTCGGACGAATCGACCACGCCCTTCACAAAGCGCAGGTAGGTCGGCAGCAGCGCCTGGGCGTCGTCCATGATGAAGACGCGCTTGACGTAGAGCTTGACGCCGGCGGCCTTGTCGCGCTGGTACAGGTCCATCGGCGCCTTGGACGGGATGAACAGCAGCTGAGTGTATTCGGTCGAGCCTTCGACGCGGTTGTGGGTGCTGGCCAGCGGCGCTTCCTGGTCGTAGCTGATCTGCTTGTAGAACTCGTCGTACTGCTCGGGCGTGATGTCCTTCTTGGCGCGCGTCCACAGGGCGGCGGCCTGGTTGACGGTTTCCCATTCGCCGGTCTTCACCATCTCGCCGGGCTGGTCGTTTTCGCCGTCCTTCCACTCTTCCTTTTCCATCTGGATCGGCAGCGAGATGTGGTCGGAATACTTGTTGATGATGCCCTTGAGCTTCCAGGCGTTGAGGTAGTCGGCCGAATCGTCCTTCAGGTGCAGGGTGATGCTGGTGCCGCGCTCGGCGCGCTCGATCTCGCTCACCTCGAACTCGCCCGTGCCTTCGCTGACCCAGCGCACGCCCTCGGTGGCGCTCAAGCCGGCGCGCCGGCTTTCCACCGTGATCTTGTCGGCGACGATGAAGCCGGAGTAAAAGCCGACGCCGAACTGGCCGATCAGCTGCGAGTCGCTCTTCTGGTCGCCCGACAGCTTGGACACGAAGTCGCGGGTGCCGCTCTTGGCAATGGTGCCCAGGTGCTCGACGGCCTCGATCTGCGACATGCCGATGCCGTTGTCGG
>JAQGMN010000473.1 GCA_028292345.1 Polaromonas sp.
CGGTCCGTGGCCGGGCCGCCCGAGCAGTGGTTCATGCCCGGCACCAGGAAGGTCCGCGCAAAGCCCTGCGTCGCCTGCGCGCCGCCGTTGCTGGCGGTGAGGCGGTCGTAATAGTCCACCGTGTCGAGCGCGGAAAAGATCGGGTCGGACATGCCGTGGATCAACAGCAGCTTGCCGCCGCGATTTTTGTACGCCGCCAGCGTGGCGTCGGCATAGGTGTCGTACACCGCAGAGAAGGCCGCCATGCGCGCCGGGTCGGTGTCGAAGTTGAACGCCAGCGGATTGAAGGTGGGGTCGGGCGGGGTGAAGAATTCGTTCACCAGCGCATCGACCATCAGCGTGTTGTAGCGCGAGTTGGGCGTGGCTGTCAGCGAGGTGCCCAGCGCCCAGTTGCGCCAGTCCGGCGCGGCCAGTCCCGGGTCCCACGGCTGGCCGGCGTACAAGGCCTGGCCGGTCGAGTTTTTCGGGCCGCCGAACACGTCCTTCAAGGCCCCGACCTGCGCCGTGCTCAGGCAGCTGTCGGACTTGGCGCCGGCGCACTGCAGCACGGCCGGGTCAAAGCTGCAGGCCTTGACATTGTTGACCATGCCGTCGGCCACGCCGTCGGACGCATCGCAGGCGTTGTTGATGGCCTTGGCGGTGAGCGCCAGGTCGGCATTGCTGAAGGCCTGCGACAGGATGCGCTTGCCGCCGGCGTCCTGCGGGGCAATGTTCGTGAGCGTGAGGTTGTTCCACATCGCCGCCACGGTGGCGCCGCTGGACACGCGCATGGCCGGCGCGCCGGCGGTGATGCCGTCGAAGTAATCCGGGAACCGCTGCGAGAACATCATGCCCTGGCGGCCGCCGCCCGAGCAGCCCGAAAAGTACGACTTGTCGGGCTTGCGGCCGTAGCGCTGGGCAATCAGCGCCTTGGCGGCCTGCGCCGTCTGGTCGTGGGCGTTGTAGGCATGGTCGATGCGCGCCTGCGGGTCCAGCCCGAAACTGGCGCTGGTGCCGCTGTGGCCGGCGTCGGTCGAGACCACGGCAAAGCCCTGCCCCAGCGGCGACGGCGTGCTGCCGGAGATGCTGGAACTCAGCGACGTGTCGCGCAGGGTGCCGTCGTTGCCGCCGCCGCCGAGGTACAAAAAGCGCCCGTTCCAGTTGTCCGGCAGGCTCAGCTGGAAGCCGGTCGCGTAGTTCTTGCCGTCCACGCCAACGCGCGGCTTGATGCTGCCGGTGATGACGCAGTGGCCCGGCAGAAAGTCGCCGGTGGTCAAGGTGCCGGGGCGCTTGGTGCCGGCGGCCACGTACTGGGTCGCCAGCGTCGTCGCGGCAAGGCCGGCCTTGCCGGGCATGTCCGCGCAGGCGGCTTGCGGGGTGGGTGCAGTGGCCACTGGCGCGGGTGCGTCGTCATTGCCGCCGCAACCGGCGAGCAATGCGGCCAGCAGGGCGGGAATGGCGTGGCCAAAATGGGTGAATCGTGATTTTTTCATGTTGTCTCCAGCATGGTTTGAGGTGGGTTTATGGGGGCGCGCGCCGTCAGTCGCCTTTGAAACCGGTCGCGGTGACGACCTTTTTCCACTTGACCGTCTCGGCCGAGATCATGCGTTTGGCCGCTTCGGGGCTGTTGCCGATCAGGCTGAAGCCGGCCTCCTCCAGCCGGCGGCGCAGGTCGGCATCCTGCAGCGCGGCCAGCACTTGCGTGTTGAGCGTGGCTATGACGGCCTCGGGCGTGCCCGCGGGCGCCATCAGGCAGAACCAGGCCGAGAAGTCGGCATTCGGAAAGCCGGACTCCTTGAAGGTCGGCACCTCCGGCAGCATCGACAGGCGCGCCGGCGCCGTGGTCGCCAGCGCGCGCATCTTGGTGCCCTTGAGCTGCGCCGAAGCCAGGGCGACGGACATGAGCCCGGCCTGCACGTCGCCGGCCGCCAGCGCGGTGATGGCGTCGCCGGTGGCGCGGAAGTGGACCGGCTCGATCTTGAATTTGCCCTGCTCGGCCAGCATTTCCGCGCCGAAATGCCCGGGCGTTCCGGCGCCGAAGGTGCCGAAGTTCACCCGGTTCGGGTTGGCCACGGCCAGCTTGACGAATTCGGCATAGGTTTTCGCCGGCGAGGTGGCCGGCACGACCAGGACGAAGTCGGTCCGGACCACTTCCGAGACCGGCGTCAGCTCGCGGACCGGGTCGTAGGAGAGTTTGGTGAACGCGGCCGGGGCAATGGCGATGGCGCTGACATCGGCGATCAGCAGGTTGTAGCCGTCGGGCGCGCTTTTGGCGACGAACTGCGCGGCGATCTGCCCGCCGGCGCCGGCCCGGTTGTCAATCACGACAGGCTGGTTCAGCAGCTCGCTGAGCTTTTGCCCCAGCAGCCGGGTGAGCACATCGGGGCCGGTGCCGGGCGGAAAGCCGACGGTCAGCCGGATCGGGCGGGCCGGATAGGCCTGCGCCAGCGCCAGCCCGGGGGCGGCGAAGGCCAGCGAAGCGGCCAGGCCGGTGGCAAGGCAGTGTCTTCTGGAAATGGGGCGGGTCATGGTGGGGTCTCCTGGGGTTGACGGGGCCGGATGGCGAAAAAGGATGGGGCGCGGCTGCGAGGGGGCGAAAAGCGGTTTTTAACCGTCATTCCAGCGGCGGCAGGCCGACGCTTTCCAGCGCCTGCCCGACAGTGCCGGGCCAGAGTTCGGCAATGGATTCGGCGCTCCAGCCGCCGTCGCTGAAGGCGCTGCTGATTTCCTGGGGATGCGACCACAGCGCCAGCTTGTCGCCGCCGATGCCGATGCACTGGCCGGTCACATGCGCTGCCTGGTCGGACGCCAGATACACCAGCAAAGGCGCGACGTCTTCGGGCGTTCCCATGCCCATGCCCTTGCGCAGCCGGTCGGGCAGGCGCTCGCCCCGGGCGACGCTACCTGCCAGCGGCGCGAACGCCGGAATGGTGGCGACCATGCGGGTGAAGGCCACCGGAATGATGGCATTGACGGTGATGGCCGAGCGGGCGCATTCCATGGACCAGGTGCGCGCAAAGGCGGCAATGCCGGCCTTGGCCGCCGCATAGGCGGTTTGCCCGGGGTTGCCGCGCTGGCCGGCGGGCGAACCGATCAGGATGAGGCGGCCGCCGCTGCCTTGCGACCGCATCTGGCGCACGGCCGCCCGGGCGCAGGTGAAGGTGCCGCGCAGGTGGGTGGTGACGACGCTGTCGAAGTCCTCGTCGGTCAGGTTCCACAGTACCTTGTCGCGCAGGTTGCCCGCGTTGGTGCAGACGATGTCGAGCCGGCCAAAGGCGCTGACGGCGCGCGCCACCAGCTGCTCGGCGGCCGGCGTGCTGCCGACGGCAACGACCTCGGCCACCGCGCGGCCGCCGGCCTGCTCGATGGATGCCACGGCGGCGGCAGCCGCGCCGGCGTCGATGTCGTTGACGACCACCGCCGCGCCGGCTTTTGCCAGTGCTTGCGCAAAGGCCAGCCCGAGTCCCTGGCCGCTGCCGGTGACGATGGCGACTTTGCCATCCAGTTTCAATGTGTCCATGTTGATCATTCCTTTCAGGCGCCGGTCAGTGGCCGATAAAGCGCGGTGCGCGTTTTTCCATGAAGGCCAGCGGCCCCTCTCTGGCATCCAGGCTGGCCAGCACGATGCGTTTGCTTTCGTCTTCCAGCGCAAAGCCGGTTTCCAGCGGCTGGCCGCTGGCGGCAAACACCGTTTGCTTGACGCGCTGCACCGCCAGCGGGCCGTTGCCGGCAATCTGCCGCGCCAGCTCCAGCGCCCGGGGCATGACCTCGGCGGCCGGCAGCACCTGGTTGACCAGCCCGATCTGCAGCGCCCGATGCGCGCTGACGGGCCGGCCGGTGAGCAATATTTCCATGGCATGGGCCTGGGCAATCTGCCGGGGCAGCCGCGCCAGCGAGCCGGCGAACGGAATCAGGGCGCGCTGGACTTCGGGCAGGCCGAAGCTGGCCTGGTCGGCGGCAATGCGGATGTCGGTGCCCAGCAGGATCTCAAAGCCGGCGGCCAGGCAGGCGCCGTTGATGGCCGCGATCACCGGCTTGTCCAGGGGAAAGCCGCGCAATGACGACGCCGCCATCACTTCGGGTTCTTCGAGCACGCGGCGGTCCCAGTCGTCCTCGGCCGGGCGCGCGCCGGTCATCAGGGGCAGCGTGCGCGCCAGGTCGCCGCCCGCGCAGAACGCCAACTCGCCCGCGCCGGTCAGGATGGCGACGCGCAGCCGGTCGTCGTCCCGGAAATCGAGGAAGGCATCGGCCAGCCGGCACAGCATCTCAGGCGTCAGCGCATTGCGCGCGGCCGGCCGGTTGAGCGTGATGGTCGCCACCGGGCCGTCCTTTTCGTACAGGACGGTCGCGCTCACGGCCGGGCTCCCGCGCCGGCCGGACTGCGCGCCTCGATGCGGTATTTCAGCGGGAAGCCCTGCATCATGTCGCGCAGGCGCGAGGCCACGTCGCTGCCGCCGCTGGCAGTGAAGCGCGCGACCTGGTCCTTGCCTTCGAGCGTGACCTCCACCGTGACATCGTCATTCAAGGCGTGGCGCGCCAGCCGCTCTTGCAGCACTGCCTGCGCGGCCAGGGTGCGCATGGCGGGCTTGAACAGCTTGCCGATGGCGGTCATCGGCAGGGCCTCCAGGATATGGATGGTCTTGGGGTAGGCCGGGCGTTCCGGAATGTAGCGCTGCGCGAATTCGGACAGCGCGGCGGCGTCGATCCGGC
>JAQGMN010000278.1 GCA_028292345.1 Polaromonas sp.
ATGACCAGCGTGACCAGCGCCAA
Organism: Polaromonas sp.; assembly: GCA_028292345.1. Lineage (GTDB taxonomy): Bacteria > Pseudomonadota > Gammaproteobacteria > Burkholderiales > Burkholderiaceae_C > Polaromonas. The sequence continues at coordinate 24 of JAQGMN010000278.1, forward strand.
AATCGCCAGCAGCGACGCCACGGCGAAGGCGGCGACCGACTGGTATTCGTTGTAGAGGATTTCCACATGCAGCGGCAAGGTGTTGGTCTGGCCGCGAATGTGGCCGGACACCACCGACACCGCGCCGAACTCGCCCATGGCGCGCGCATTGCACAGAATGACGCCATAGATCAGTCCCCACTTGATGTTGGGCAGCGTGACGCGCCAGAAGGTCTGCCAGCCGGTCGCGCCCAGCACGATGGCGGCCTGTTCCTCGTCGTTGCCCTGCACCTGCATCAGCGGAATCAGTTCGCGCGCAATGAAGGGAAAGGTCACGAACACGGTCGCCAGCACGATGCCGGGAACGGCAAAGATGATCTTCACGTCATGCGCCTGCAGCCACGGCCCGAACCAGCCCTGCGCGCCGAACAGCAGCACGTACATCAGGCCGGCCACGACCGGCGAGACCGAGAAAGGCAAGTCGACCAGCGTCGTCAGGAAGGACTTGCCCCGAAATTCGTACTTGGCAATCGCCCAGGCCGCCGCCACGCCGAACACCAGGTTCAGCGGCACGGCAATCGCGGCGGCGATCAGGGTGAGCTGGATGGCCGACCAGGCATCGGGCTCCTGCAGCGCCGCCAGGTAGGCGCCGAAGCCCTTGCGCAAGGCCTCGGTGAACACAGCGGCCAGCGGCAGGATCAGGAACAGCAGCACGAACAGCAGCGCGACGGTGATCAATGTGTACCGAACCCAGGGCGCCTCGGTCGTGCCCGCCCTGGCGCGGCGAACCGGCTGGTTGGACGGCCCGCTCATGACGACGCTCCCGTGGTTTTACGCTGCCAGGTCTGCAGCGCATTGATGACCAGCAGCAAAATGAAGGAAATCACCAGCATTACCACCGCCACGGCGGTGGCGCCGGCGTAGTCGTACTGCTCCAGCTTGCCGATGATGATGAGCGGCGTGATCTCTGAAATCATCGGCATGTTGCCGGCGATGAAGATCACCGAGCCGTATTCGCCAATCGCCCGGGCAAACGCCATGGCAAAGCCGGTCAGCAAGGCGGGCGCGATGTGCGGAAAGATCACCTTCGTGAAAATCTGGAAACGGTTGGCGCCCAGTGCCGTGGCGGCTTCCTCCAGCTCTTTCTCGGCATCTTCAAGCACCGGCTGCACCGTGCGCACCACAAAAGGCATGCCGACAAAAATCAAGGCAATCACCACGCCGGCCGGCGTGAAGGCCAGCTTGATGCCCATGGGCTCCAGGTACTGGCCCAGCCAGCCGTTGCCGGCCAGCAAGGCCGTGAGCGAAATGCCGGCCACGGCGGTGGGCAGCGCGAACGGCAGGTCCACCAGCGCATCGACGATCTTCTTGCCCGGAAACTTGTAGCGCACCAGCACCCAGGCCAGCAGCAGGCCGAACACCAGGTTGACCAGCGCGGCGATCAGCGAAGCACCAAACGTCAGCCGGTACGACGCCATGACGCGCGGCGACGTGACGGCGAACACGAACTGTTCCCAGGTCAGCGTGAAGGTCTTGAAGAACAGCGCGGTGATCGGGACCAGCACGATCAGGCTCAGGTAGAGCACCGTGTAGCCCAGCGTCAGGCGAAAGCCCGGCAGCACGCGCTGCGGCGTTCTTTTGGCGCTGGCACGAAAAGGGGGCGCCACCCCGGCGGATGGCGCCCCGGACGTCAATGAATTCATGCTTACCGGACGGTGTAGAGCTTGTCGAACTGGCCACCGTCATTGAAGTGGACTTTTTGCGCATCGCTCAGCGAGCCGAACATTTCCTGCACGGTGAACAGCTGGATGGGCTTGAAGGCAGCGGCATTTTTCTTCAGGATGGCCTGCGAATACGGGCGCATCGCATGCTTAACGGCGATTTCCTGGCCTTCATCGGAATAGAGGTGGTTCAAATACGCCTTGGCCAGCTCGGCCGTGCCCTTCTTGGCCACGGTGCGCTCGACCACGGCGACCGGGTTCTCGGCCAGGATGCTGATGGACGGGTACACCGCATCGACCTTGCCCTCGCCGAATTCCTTGTTCACCGACACCACTTCAGACTCGAAGGTCACCAGCACATCGCCGATGTTGCGCTGCAGGAAGGCGCTGGTCGCGTCGCGCCCGCCTTTGCCCAGAATAGGGACGTTTTTATAGAATTTGCCGACGAACTCGGCCGCCTGCGCATCGGTCGCGCCCTTTTTCTTGGCATAGCCCCAGGCGGCCAGGTAGGTGTAGCGGCCGTTGCCGCCGGTCTTGGGGTTGACCACGATGACCTGTATGCCGGGCTTGGTCAGGTCGTCCCAGTCCTTGATGCCCTTGGGATTGCCGTTGCGCACCAGGAACAGCATGGTCGAGGTGGTGGGCGAGGCATTGCCCGGGAAGCGCTTGGCCCAGTCCTTGGCCACCACGCCGGCATTGGCCAGGAACTCGACGTCGGTCGAGGTGTTCATGGTCACCACATCGGCGTCCAGGCCGTCGGCCACCGAGCGCGCCACGGCGCTGGAGCCGGCATGCGACTGGTCGATCTTCACGTCCTTGCCCGTGGTTTTCTTGTAGTGCGCGATGAAGGCCGCGTTGTAGTCCTTGTAGAACTCCCGGGCCACGTCGTAGGAGCCGTTCAGCAGGGTCTGGCTGGAGGCGATGCCGCTGGCGGCCAGGGCCAGCGTTGCCAGGGCAATCTTGAATTGAGAGGTCATGCGTGTTCCAGGAAGTCCAGGGGAAAAAGTCGGAAAGAATAGCTGATAGCGGCTTACTTGTTGGGCTGAGGGGTAATCCGCAGGTAAGGACGCACGGCGGTGAAGCCCTTGGGAAAGCGCTGCGCCAGTTCGGCCGGGTCCTGGATGCTGGGCACGATCACCACGTCGTCGCCGTCTTTCCAGTTCACCGGCGTGGCCACCTTGTGGCTGTCGGTCAGCTGCAGCGAATCGATCACGCGCAGGATCTCGTCAAAGTTCCGTCCGGTGCTGGCCGGGTAGGTGAAGGTGGCGCGGATGACTTTTTTCGGGTCGATGATGAACACGCTGCGCACCGTGGCCGTGGTCGAGGCGTTCGGGTGGATCATGTCGTACAGGTTGGCCACGGTCTTGTCGGCGTCGGCCAGGATCGGAAAATTCACCGTGGTGTTCTGGGTTTCGTTGATGTCGCTCACCCATTGGCCGTGCGAGTCCAGCGGGTCGATGCTGATGGCGATCGGCTTGACGTTCCGCCTGGCGAATTCGCTCGACAGCGCGGCGGTCTTGCCCAGTTCGGTGGTGCAGACCGGCGTGAAATCGGCCGGGTGCGAAAACAGCACCACCCAGGCGTCGCCCGCCCAGGCATGGAATGAAATCGGGCCTTCGGTCGAATCCTGGGTGAAGTCAGGTGCCGTGTCGCCAAGTCTGAGTGTGCTCATTTTTCGCTCCGGATGGGTGTGGAATCCGATATTCTGGCGCCAAACCCTTAAAACTCAAAAGAATATATTTCTCTTAATTTATGAATTAAATCGAATAATGAAATGCGATTGAATTTAACAAAACAGGCGCAGCCTAGCGCATTGAATGCTACTTTTTATATAGCTGCTCATGCCCTCTTGGATTGCGCAAGGCATTGATTTGGCATCAAGAATCCACTCATGCAAAAGGCGGTGCCGGATCAGCCACCAATTCTTCGCCGCGCATGTGCTGCCCCAGAAAGTCCAGAAAGCTGCGCACGGCGGGTACCTGGCCGCGCCGCGAAGGAAACACGGCATGCGCCATGCCCGGCTTGGGCGCCCAGCCCGGCAGCACCGGGACCAGCAGTTGCGCCTGCAGTTCGGCCTGGCTCAGGCTGTCCGGCAGAAAACTGATGCCGGTGCCGGCCAGCACCGCCAGCTTGAGCGTCTGAAGGTCATCGGCCACATAGCGCGGCTGGTGCTGAAAGACGAATTCCTGGCCCTGCGGCCCGACCAGCGTCCAGGCGCTGCGCCCGTCGTTTGATGACATGGCCACCGTGTCCAGCCGCGACAGCTCGTCCGTGGTGACCGGCACGCCCTGCCGGCGCAGTTGCTCCGGGCTGGCCAGCAGATGGCCCGAAGTGGCGCCGAGCTGCTTGACGACCAGGCTGCCGCTGTCGTCCAGCGTCGGCCGGACGCGAAGCGCCACGTCGATGCCCTCGTCCACCAGATCGACCACGCGGTTGGTGACACGCAGGTCGAGCTTGACGCGCGGAAACATTGCCAGGTAGCGGGGAATCAGGTAGCCCAGCGTGCTCTGGGCCAGCGTGACCGGACAGGTCACGCGCAGCAGGCCGCGGGGCTCGACCTGCAGGTGCGCCACGGCATCGGCGGCGGCCAGCGCTTCGTCGCGCATGGCGCTGCAGTGGCGCAGGTAGATGTCGCCTACCTCGGTCAGCGAGAGCTTGCGGGTGGTGCGCTGCAACAGGCGCACGCCCAGCCGCGCCTCCAGCTCAGCCACCCGGCGCGACAGCCGGGATTTGGGCACGCCCAGCGCCCGCCCGGCAGCGGCAAAGCCGCCACGCTCGGCGACCTCCGCAAAGTAAAGCATGTCGTTCAGGTCTTCCATTGGCACATTCCTGCTTTCATTGTCCTGAATATAGAACGATCCATCGCGATTTTGCCGGCTTATCAAGACATTGGCTTGCCCAGACAATCTATCCATGGTTTACACCACATCGTCACTTTCACAAAATTTTTGAATCAAGGAATTTTCATCATGGCCAAGCTTCTTCACATCGACTCCAGCATCCTCGGAACCAACTCCGTGTCGCGCCAGTTGACCGCGCAAATCGTGGCCTCATGGCGCGCTGCCCATCCGGCCACCGACGTCAGCTACCTGGACCTGGCGGTGGACACGCCCAGCCATTTGTCGGCCGAGTCGCTGGGCTTTCGCCTTCCGGCCGGCGCAGCCGACCTGAGCGATGCGCAGCAGCGCGAAAACGCCGTGTCCGAAGCGCTGGTGTCGCAGTTCCTGGCCGCCGATGTGGTGGTGATCGGTGCGCCGCTGTACAACTTTTCCATTCCCACGCAGCTCAAGGCCTGGATTGACCGCGTGGCGCAGGTGGGCCGCACCTTCAAGTACACCGAAAAAGGCCCGGTCGGCCTGGCAGGCGGCAAGACCATCATCGTGGCCTCGGCCCGTGGCGGCGTGTATTCGACCAGCGACGCCGGCAATGCCATGGAGCATCAGGAAAGCTATTTGAAAACCGTCTTCGGCTTTTTTGGCGTGACCGATGTGCGCTTTGTCCGGGCCGAAGGCCTGGCGATGGGTGAGGCCGCTAAGACCGCAGCGCTGGCCGCCGCCCAGGTTGAAATCCTGGCAGAAACCCAGGTGGCGGCCAATCAGCCGCGAGCAACGCTGGTCGCCTGATCCGGCACTGAAGGCTTTCCAGCCTTCACCATGAAAAAACCCGCCATGGCGGGTTTTTTCATGGGCGGCGGCATGCGCGTCAGGCGTGCTTCTTGACCCATTCCACATAGGCATCCACCCAGCCCTGCAGGAACTTCTGGCTGGCCTCGCCGATATGGCCCGCCGCGTCATACAGCCCTTCCTTGTGGTGGATGAAGGCTTCGGGCTGGCCGAGCGTGGGCATGTTCAGGTACGCCAGGATGTTGCGCAGATGCTGCTGCGCCATCGCCGTGCCGATCGGGCCGATTGACGCGCCCATCACCCCGGCCGGCTTGCCGTTCCACGCGCTTTGGCCGTAGGGCCGCGAGGCATGGTCGATCGCGTTTTTCAGCACCCCGGGAATCGACCGGTTGTATTCGGGCGTGACAAACAGCACGCCCTGCGCGGCGCTGATCTCGCCCTTGAGCCGCGTGACCTGGGCGGAGGGCTGTCCATCGTCGTCCTGGTTGTACAGCGGCAAGTCGTCGATCCGGATCGGGGTGAAGCTGAAGTCGGCCGGAAACAGCTTTTGCAGCGCCCCGGCGAGCTTCTGGTTGAACGAATCCTTGCGAAGACTGCCGACCACGACAGCGATCTGGTACTGAGCCATGAAATGCCTCCAGAGAATCGACCGGCGGGCCGGTCAGGGGGTTGATGAAAGAAAGTGGCGCAAAGGGGGCATTATGCAAAGCGCCATCCAATCACGCTGGCCGCGACCCCGCAACCGGGCGTTGCAACCGACAGTCATTGATCCAAATCCTGTTTCACGGAGGTTTACTCCATCGCTTTTCAAAGTCGGACCGGCCAAGGCATTACCATTATGGGTATTGACAAGTGCATTCCTCCAGAGACGCAAATCGTCAGGGAATGCCGAAGCGCCTGAAGGCGCCTTCACCCCCTAGCCACAAGGATACCGATGAAAAGAGTTGATGATTTCCGTCTGAAATTGGGCCAAAAGGAACTGGTGCCGATCATCATTGGCGGAATGGGCGTCGATATTTCCACCGCCGAGCTGGCGCTGGAGGCGGCGCGGCTGGGCGGCATCGGCCATATTTCGGACGCCCTGGTCCATGACGTGTCCGACCGGCGCTTTGATACCGAGTTCGTCAAGGGCAAGACGAAGTTCTACAAAAGCAACATTGCCAATTCGGACAAGAGCAGCGTGCAGTTCGACCTGGGCCAGCTGGCCGAGGCCACCCGGCTGCACGTCGGCAAGACCATGGAAGCCAAGCGCGGCGACGGCATGGTGTTTGTCAACGTGATGGAAAAGCTCACCATGAACTCGCCGCGCGACACGCTGCAGGTGCGGCTCAATTCGGCGCTGGACGCGGGCATCGACGGCATCACGCTGAGCGCCGGCCTGCACCTGGGCTCGTTCGGCCTGATGGCCGAGCATCCGCGCTTTCGCGATGCCAAGATGGGCATCATCGTGTCGTCGGTGCGCGCATTGCAGCTGTTCCTGCGCAAGACGGCCCGCCTGGACCGGCTGCCCGACTTCGTGATCGTCGAAGGCCCGCTGGCCGGCGGCCACCTGGGTTTCGGCATGGACTGGGAAAAATACGACCTGGCCACCATCGTGACCGAGATCGCGGCCTACCTCAAGGCCGAGCAGTTGGACATTCCGCTGGTCGCCGCCGGCGGCATCTTCACCGGCAGCGACGCGGTGGGTTTCCTGGAGAACGGCGCGGCGGCGGTGCAGGTGGCCACGCGCTTCACCGTGTCCGACGAATGCGGCCTGCCGGCCAAGGACAAGCAGGAATACTTCCGGGCCAGCGAAGCCGACATCGAGGTCAACACCATCTCGCCGACCGGCTATCCGATGCGGATGCTGAAGAATTCACCCGCCATCGGCTCGGGCATCCGGCCCAACTGCGAGTCCTACGGCTATCTGTTAGATGGCAACGGCAACTGCGCCTACATCACCGCCTACAACCAGCAGATCGCCATCCATCCGGACGGCAAGAACATCACGGTCATGGACAAGACCTGCCTGTGCACCCACATGCGCAACTACAACGTCTGGACCTGCGGCAGCTCTACTTACCGCCTCAAGGACACCACGCGCCTGCTGGCCGACGGCACCTACCAGGGCCTGAGCGCCGAGCACATCTTCCGCGACTACCAGTTCAGCGTGGACAACCAGGTCCTGCTGCCCGCGTAAACATCGCCGAGCCGCCTCGCCAGCCCGCCCCTTCAGCCATGCCCGCCAAAAAAGGAAATGCATGAATGAGCAGGCGGCCCGCGACGTGGTGCTGGTGCGCGCGATCGAGACAGCGGACCCCGGCCATGCGGTTTTGAACGAGGACGACCGCCGGTACGCCAGCCGCAGCGCCAGGGAACTGGCGCAGTGGCAGGCCTCCTACGCCGGGACGCAGGCCACGGCCGACGACTTCCTGCACCAGCGCGCCGGGCAAATTCTCAAGCGCATGAACGAGCGTTATCCGGCCTTTGCCGCCTTTCCTGCAGCGGCATCCAGCCTGCGTTTTTTCTGGGCGGGCGTGCCGCTTCTGGGTTTGCTGGCCGGCATGTTCCTGGACCGGATCACCGACCCGCACCGGGTGGACCTGCTGTCGGCGCCGCTGCTGCTGATCATCGGCTGGAACCTGGCGGTCTATGCGGGCATGCTGGTGTGGCCGTGGCTGCCCTTCGCGCGGTTCAAAAAGACCGATGCCGCATGGGCCAGATGGCTCGCCTTCGGAAAAACACGCCTGCCGCGCAAGCTGCCGCCGGTGCTGGCGACGGCCCTGCTGGCCTTCACCGCGCAATGGCTGCAGCTCGGCCGCCGGTTGCTGATGGCCCGGCTGGGCCGCACGCTGCACCTGGGCGCTGCCCTGTTTGCGGTCGGCGCGGTGGTTTCCCTGTATGGCCGGGGATATTTGTCCCAGTATGGCGCCGGCTGGGAAAGCACGTTCCTCAATGCGCCGCAGGTGCATGCGCTGCTGTCGGCGCTCTTCCTTCCGGCCATGGCGGTGTTCCCGCTGCAGGGATTTTCCATTGCCGAGATCGAGGCGCTGCGCTTCGGGCAAACGCCTTCTTCGCTCGGCGGCGCGCGCTGGGTGCACCTGTATGCCGCCACCCTCCTCCTGCTGGTCGTGCTGCCGCGCCTGCTGCTCTGCGCCATCGCCCACTGGCGCGTCCGAAAATGGGCCCGGAATTTTCCGCTGGACCTGGAGGAGCCTTATTTCCGCAAGCTGCTCAAGGCGCTGGGCGGCGCGCCCGGCGTGCTGCGCGTGCTGCCCTACAGTTTTGCGGTGGACGAGGCGCGCGACAAGGGCCTGAACCACCTGGCCACCGAGCTGCTCGGCGAGCAGGCGCGGCTGATGCTGCGGCCGCAGATCGCCTATGGCGACGATCCCCGGGAGGCGCTGCGCGACCTGGGCCTGAACGATGGCGGCGCCACGGTCACGGCGGTCCTGTTCAGCCTGGCGGCCACGCCCGAAAAGGAAAACCACGGCGCCCTGCTCGACCACCTGGTGCGCGAATCGGCGCGCGGCATTGCCGTGCTGGTCGATGAATCGGGCTACCTGGAGCGGGTCGGCACGCAAGCCGGCGGCCGGGAAAGAATGGCCGAGCGCCTGGCCCTGTGGCGGCAGTTCTGCAGCTTTCACAAGGCGCCCGCCACCTTCGTCAACCTGCTCCATTCCGAGGCCCATCCGCTGGACAGCGGCGCCGGGCTGACCCTGTCGGCGGCCGCATGACCCACGACGCCCCGGTCCAGGTCCAGCTGGCGCTGGTCTCGCACACCAACAACGGCAAGACCACGCTGGCCCGCACGCTGCTGGGCATGGACGTCGGCGAAGTGCGCGATGCCGCCCATGTCACCCTGTCGTCCGACGCGCATCCGCTGCTGGCGACCGGCGCCGGCGACGCCCTGCTGCTCTGGGACACGCCCGGTTTTGGCGACTCGGTGCGGCTGCTCAAGCGGCTCGGCATGGCCGACAACCCGATCGGCTGGTTTTTGCGCGAGGTGCTGGACCGCTACCGCGACCGCCCTTTCTGGCTCAGCCAGCAGGCCTTGCGCACCGCCCGGGACGCGGCCGACGTGGTGCTCTACCTGGTGAATTCGGCTGAACATCCGGGCGATGCCGGCTACCTGGCGGCCGAGATGAACATCCTGCAGTGGCTGGGCAAGCCGGTGGTGGTGCTGCTCAACCAGATGGGGCCGCCGCGCCCGGCGCCGGAGGAACAGGCCGAACTCGTGCGCTGGAGCCGCCACCTGGACGCCTTTCCCATCGTGCGCAAGGTGCTGGCGCTCGACGCCTTTGCCCGGTGCTGGGTGCACGAGCGGGTCTTTTATGACGCCGTCGGCCAGTGGATACCGCCAGAGAAGGCCGCAGGCTACGCACGCCTGCTGGCCGCCTGGAACGCGAGCAACGAAGCACGCTTTCAGGAATCGATGCGGCTGGCGGTCCAGCAGCTGGCGACGGCGGCGCGGGACCGCCAGGCGGCCCTGCCCGTGAGTCGGTCGCTGCTGAACTCCGCGATGCAGGCTACCCGCCTGCGCAAGGCGGGCCATCTGCAGCGCCAGGACCAGGCCATGGGCATCCTGGTCGAGCGGCTCAACGACGCCATTGCCGCGACCACGCGCCAGCTGCTGGCCCTGCACCGCATCGACCCCGGCGAAGCGGCCCGGATCAACCAGCGGGTGCGCGAGAATTTTGCGGTCCGCGCGCCCATCGACAAGGCGCAGGCGGGCCTGCTCGGCGCGGTGCTGTCGGGCGCGGCGACCGGCCTGTCGGCCGACCTGATGGCCGGGGGCCTGACGCTGGGCGCCGGCGCGCTGCTGGGCAGCGTGGTCGGCGCCCTGGGCTTTGCCGGCGCGGCCTGGGGCTTCAATTCAAGCACCGACCGGGAACAGACCACGGTGCAGTTCACCGATGAATTTTTGCGCACGCTGCTGGTGGCCAGCCTGCTGCGCTACCTGACAGTGGCGCATTTCGGGCGCGGCAGGGGCCATTTTTCGCAAAGCGAGGCGCCGGCTTTCTGGCAGGCCGAAGTCGAGCGGGCAGTGGCTGCAGAGGAAGCCGCCGTGAGCCGCATGTGGCAGGCGCTGCGGCTGCCTTCTTCCGCCGACGCAGGCGCATCGGACGCCACTGCGCAGGCGGTGCTGTTGCGCATCACCTCGTCCGTGCTGCGCGCGCTGTATCCGGCAGCAGGCT
>JAQGMN010000283.1 GCA_028292345.1 Polaromonas sp.
CGCCCTCGCTGTCGCTGGGCGTCATCGGCAACTGCGCCTTCAGCGCGCTGGTCGATGTGCGCGGGCGCATCGTCTGGTGCTGCCTGCCGCGCTTCGACGGCGACCCGGTGTTCAATGCGCTGCTCGACGCTACCGACCAGGCCAGCGCCTTCGCCATCGAGATCGAGAACTTTTCCCACTCCAGGCAGTGGTACGACCCGAACACCGCCGTGCTGCGCACCCAGCTGTTCGACAAGAGCGGCCAGGCGGTCGAGATCACCGACTTTGCGCCGCGCTTTTACAGCCGCTCGCGGTTTTTCAAGCCGATGATGCTGGTGCGCCGGGTGCGCCCGATCCATGGTGCGCCGCGCATCCGCGTGCTGCTCGACGTGCTGTTCGACTGGGGCCGCTCGCGGCCGGTGGTGACCCAGGGCAGCAACCACCTGCGCTATGTCGGCGATGCGCTGACGCTGCGCCTGAACACCGACGCGCCGCTGTCGCACCTGCTGGCCAAGCGCGCCTTCGTGCTGACGCGCGAGCACAATTTCCTGCTCGGCTCCGACGAGTCGCTGGCCGAGGGCATTGCCGACACGGCGCGGCTGTTCGAGCAGGAAACGCTGAGCTACTGGCGCAAGTGGAGCCAGCGGCTGCACATTCCGCTGGAATGGCAGGAAGCGGTGATCCGCGCGGCCATCACGCTCAAGCTGTCGCTGTTCGAGGACACCGGCGCGATCGTCGCGGCCATGACCACCAGCATTCCCGAGGCGCCGAACAGCGGCCGCACCTGGGACTACCGCTTTTGCTGGCTGCGCGACGCGTTTTTCGTGGTGCGGGCGCTCAACAGCCTGTCCGAGGTCGGCACCATGGAGGACTACCTGCGCTGGCTGGGCAATGTGGTCGTGCAGGCCGACGGCGGGCACATCCAGCCCTTGTTCGGCATCGGCATGGAGCTGGACCTGCCCGAGGCGGTGTACGGCCACCTGGGCGGCTACCGGGGCATGGGGCCGGTGCGCGTGGGCAACCAGGCGCAGGAGCATTTCCAGCACGACGTGTACGGCAACGTGGTGCTGGGCGCGGCCCAGGCCTTCCACGACCACCGGCTGCTGCACCGGGCCGGCGCGGCCGAATTCATCCGCCTCGAAGCGGTCGGCGAGCAGGCCATCCGCTGCTACGACACGCCCGACGCCGGCATGTGGGAACTGCGCACCCGCGCCCGGGTGCACACCTCGTCGGCGCTGATGTGCTGGGCCGCCTGCGACCGGCTGGGCAAGATTGCGGTCACGCTGAAGCAGCCCGAGCGCGCCATGTACTGGAACGGCCATGCCGAGGTCATGCGCGAGCGCATCCTGCGCGAATCGTGGAGCGAGGAGCGCCAGGCCTTTGCCGAAAGCTTTGGCGGACGCGACCTGGACGCCAGCGTGCTCTTGATGATCGAGGTCGGCTTCATCGACCCGAAGGACCCGCGCTTCGTGGCCACCGTGGACGCGCTGGAGAAGTATCTGTGCGACGGCCCCTACATGCGCCGCTACGAGGCGCCCGACGACTTCGGCAAGCCCGAGACGGCCTTCAACATCTGCACCTTCTGGCGCATCGACGCGCTGGCGCGCATCGGCCGCAAGGACGAGGCCCGGGCGATTTTCGAGACCATGCTGGCCGCCCGGAACCATGTCGGCCTGCTGTCCGAGGACACGCATCCGGTGACCGGCGAGATGTGGGGCAACTTTCCGCAGACCTATTCGATGGTCGGCATCATCAATGCCGCGATGCGGCTGTCGGCTCCTTGGGATAGTCAAGTATGACCCCCACGCTCCGCCTCTGCGCGGGTCGCTGCCCCCCGAGGGGGCCGTTGCCCTTGCAGGGCGCCACGCCGCCAAAGGCGGCGCATCTGCAGGCTGTCCAAGCCCGCGCAGGCGGGCTTGGAGCCGCAGCCTGCAGCCTGCGGCCCGGCAAAGCCGGTTCCGCGGCCCCTGCTGGGCTGGAGCGGATACCTATGCGCCCCACCAACGGTTTGCTTTCGCCGCTTTTGTCCGGCTCCTACCCCCTTTGGGGTAAGGCTGGGTTGGGGGCTGCCCCCGTGCCCTTGGCGTTCGCACAGCCCCGCAACACCTGCACAGGAGAAGCCCCATGAGCAGACTGGTCGTTGTCTCCAACCGCATTGCCGATCCGCGCAAGTCGGCGGCGGCCGGTGGCCTGGCGGTGGCGCTGGGCGATGCGCTGTCGGCCAATGGCGGGCTGTGGTTTGGCTGGAGCGGCACGGTGGTGGAGAACGGCACGCCGGGCGAGGGCGAGGTGCATACCCAGCAAGCGGGCAACGTCACGCTGACCACGGTCGACCTGTGCAAGGAGGACCACGACAGCTACTACCTGGGCTACAGCAACGGCGTGCTCTGGCCGGTGTTCCATTACCGGCTCGACCTGGCCGACTTCGACGCCGGCTACATCGACGGCTACCGGCGCGTGAACCAGCAGTTCGCGCGCAAGCTGCTGCCGCTGCTCAAGCCAGACGACATCATCTGGGTGCACGACTACCACCTGATTCCGCTGGCGGCCGAACTGCGCGCGCTGGGCTGCGAGCAGCGCATCGGCTTTTTCCTGCACATCCCGCTGCCGCCGCCGCTGATGCTGGCCGCCATCCCCGGCCACGACTGGCTGATCCGCGCCTTGTTCGCCTATGACCTGGTCGGCTTCCAGAGCCAGGCCGACCTGAGCCACTTCGCCCGTTATGTCGAGTCCGAGGCCCACGCCCAGCCGATCGAACCGGGCCGCTGGCGCGCCTTCGGCCGCACGGTGCAGGCCGGCTCCTTTCCGATCGGCATCGACGTCGACGAATTCATGCAGCTGACCGCGGCGCCGGAAGCGACCGACATGTACGAGCGCATGAAGCGCGAGTAC
>JAQGMN010000003.1 GCA_028292345.1 Polaromonas sp.
CCGGCCCGAGCATGAAAACCGCCAAGCCCGGCGTGCCGGGCGCGGTCGGCAAAACATATGCCGCCATGCCAGAGCAGCCCGAATACGGCACCTCGCACATCAGCATCGTCGACGGTTTCGGCAATGCGATTGCCATGACGACCACCATCGAGGACCAGTTCGGCTCGCGCCTGATGACCGACGGCGGCACCGGCAAGGCGGGCGGCTTCCTGCTGAACAACGAGCTGACCGACTTCAGCTTTGCGCCCTCGGACGCCGAAGGCAAGCCGGTCGCCAACCGCGTGCAGCCCGGCAAGCGGCCGCGCTCGTCGATGGCGCCGACACTGGTGTTCGACAAGGCGACCGGCCAGCTCGTCATGAGCGGCGGCAGCCCCGGCGGCGCCCTGATCATCCACTTCACCGCCAAGACCCTGTACGGGGTGCTGAACTGGGGCCTGATGCCGCAGCAGGCCATCGACCTTCCCAACTTCGCGTCGCTCAACGGGCCGACGCTGCTGGAAGAAAAGCGTTTTGCCCCGGCCACGGTCGAGGCGCTGCGCGCGCGCGGCGCCGAAGTGCGCGAGCAGCCCATGACCAGCGGCCTGCAGGCCATCACGCGCGGCCAGGCCCATGGCATGACGCTGTGGCTGGGCGGCGCCGATCCCCGTCGTGAAGGCCTGGTGATGGGCGAATGAGGGTAAAAAAGGCTTTCTTCGCTTGCCTGGCGTGCGAATGCTGCTATTTATTCAATAGCATTGGAGAACGCTTCATGCGCCACGGCGGCTGAAGCGCCCTGCGCCTGTGGTCGAGGATGCTGTTCACGGCTTCGGCGCATCCGTTTGCAGCGGCTGGGCCGGCGCATCGGGCCCGACTTCCGCGATCCGCTCATATTCCGAGATCACCTGCGCGCCCAGCAGCAGCAGCGTGGCGGCAATTTCCAGGCTCAGCAGCACGACGATGGCCGTGGTCAGCGAGCCGTACACCAGCCCGACCTGCGACAGTGTGGCGAAATACCACACCAGCACATGGCGCGTCACTTCCCAGAGCAGCGCGGCCGTCACGCCGCCCATCAGCGCCCGGCGCAGGGACAACTGGCCCACCGGCATCACCATGTAGACCGAGGTCAGCACGAAAATCTCGCCGGTCAGGCCCAGCAGGTACAGCAAGATGCCCGAAAACCCGCTCAGCGACCAGCTGGCGCCCAGGAATTCAATGCTTTTGTCGCCCAGCGCCTGAAAGCTTCCGGCCACCAGCGTCATCAGCAAAAAGCCCAGCCCCAGGCAGAAAATGTAGCAATACGGCAGCACCGCCGACACCAGGAAATGCCGCCGCCGGATGGCCACGCGGTGCAGGAAAATCACCGACATCGCGTTTTCCAGCACGGTGAACGCCAGCGAGCTGAAGAACAGCATCGTGACCAGCAGCACCCAGCCCATGACGTCCCGGTGCGCCAGGAAATTGGTCAGCTCGTTGACGATGAACCGGGACTCGCCCGGCGCCAGCCAGCCGATGTAGCGGCCGAGCGATGCCAGCAAGGCGGCCTGGTCGATGACATGCGAGAGCGCAATCGCAATCAGGATCAGCAGCGGAACAATCGACAGCAAGGCGTAGTAGGCCACCGCCCCCGCCAGCAGCAGGCCCTGGTTGGCGCGAAAGCCCTTGAGAATCTGCAGCGCGAAAGCGCCGGGATGGCGAAGCACATAAGCGGCCTGCGGTTCAAGGTTCATGAAGCGTATCCGCGGGTGAGCGCAGGTGGAAAAGAAGGGTTTTGATTATGTGCGGCCGCTGGCGGGCCGCAGGGTGCCGCGCACCCGATCCTTTGTAGGCAGCTGTGCTTAAATTGGCTTTCAACTTTTCCGACCCATGGCCATACCCCAATCATTCATCCAGGAGCTTTTAGCCCGCGCCGACGTGGTCGACATCGTCGGCCGCTATGTGCAGCTCAAAAAGGGCGGCGCCAACTTCATGGGCCTGTGCCCGTTCCACGGCGAGAAATCGCCCTCCTTCAGCGTCAGCCCGTCCAAGCAGTTCTACCACTGCTTCGGCTGCGGCAAGAACGGCAATGCCATCAGCTTTTTGATGGACCATGCCGGCATGACCTTCATCGAGGCGGTGAAAGACCTGGCCCAGCAATACGGCCTGCAGGTGCCCGAGGACGATGTGTCGCCCCAGGACCGGGCGCGGGCGGCGCAGTTGCGCGAGCAGCAGGCCACGCTGACCAGCGTGCTGGAAAAAGCCGGGCAGGCCTATGTCAGGCACCTGCGCACATCCGAACGGGCCATCGGGTACTTCAAGGGACGCGGCGTGACGGGCGAGATCGCCAGAACTTTCGGCCTCGGCTATGCGCCCGAGGGCTGGCGCAGCCTGGCCAGCGTCTTCCCCGACTACAACGACCCGCTGCTGGTCGAAAGCGGGCTGGTCATCACCGGCGAGCCCGGCGAGGAAAACGCCGCGGGCGAGGCCAAGCGCTACGACCGTTTCCGCGACCGGATCATGTTTCCGATCCGCAACGTCAAGGGCGAATGCATCGGCTTTGGCGGCCGGGTGCTGGGCGACGACAAGCCCAAGTACCTCAATTCGCCCGAAACGCCGGTGTTTAGCAAGGGCCGCGAGCTGTACGGCCTGTTCGAGGCGCGCACCGCCCTGCGCGTGCACGGCTACGCGCTGGTCACCGAGGGCTACATGGACGTGGTGGCGCTGGCGCAGCTGGGCTTTCCGAATGCGGTCGCCACGCTGGGCACCGCCTGCACGCCCGAGCATGTGCAAAAGCTGTTCCGCTTCACCGATTCGGTGGTGTTCAGCTTTGACGGCGACAGCGCCGGCCGGCGGGCGGCGCGCAAGGCGCTTGACGCCGCCCTGCCCTTTGCCAGCGACGTGCGCACCGTGAAGTTTTTGTTTCTGCCGGCCGAGCACGACCCTGACAGCTTCATCCGCGCGCACGGCCAGGACGGCTTTGCTGCCTATGTCAGCAAGGCGGTGCCGCTGAGCCGCTTCCTGCTCGAAGCCGCAGGCGAAGGCTGCGACCTCGATACCGCCGAGGGCCGCGCCCACATGGCCAGCAATGCCCGGCCGCTCTGGACCGCGCTGCCCGAAGGCGCGCTCAAGCCGCAACTGCTGGCCGAAATTGCCGACCAGGTGATGATCGACAGCCGCGAACTGCTTCACCTCTGGCAACCCGCATCGGGCGGGCGTAAAGCCCACTACAAAAAACAGGGCGGCCCGACCTCGTCCGGACCCCACTTTTCCGCCCAGGCGGTGCCGGACCTGGACCGCGGCATGCCCGAGTTTGGGGACTACCCGCCGACGGACCGGCATGACGATGCGGATTACGCCGCGTCGGAGCCGTACTTTTCGCAGCCGGCTTCTTATGCATCGCCGCCGGCCGCCCCATCGGGCAAGCCCGGAAAATTCGGCCGCAAGCCTTATGCCTCCGGCACCGCCCCGCGCCGCGTGACGGGCCGCATCCTGCCGGCCAGCCGCGAGGACCGGGTGCTGCGGCTGCTGCTGACCGAGCCGCAGAGCTGGGACCGGCTGAGCACCGAGGAACACCAGTTGCTGCTCGGGCTGCCGGCGCCCCACGGGCCGCTGTTTGCCTGGCTGGAAAGCCAGCTGCATGAGCACGGCCCGCAATCCTGGGCCGTGCTGCGCGAAGGCCTGCGCGGCCATCCCCATGAGCACCATGCCGTGGCGCAGTTTGCCGAAGTGCTCGAAGGCGTCGACTACGACTGGGGCGAAACCCGCCGCATACTGGCGCAGCTTCAGCAGCTCAAGGACGACAGTGAGATTGCCGACCTGGCGGCACGCGCGCCCAATGACCCCGCCGTGCTGGAGCGCTTGCGCGAACTCCTGGCGCAATCACGCTCGCGGAAAAACCCGCCCAAACCCGCATGAACATTGGAGAAATTCAGATTTTAGGGTATAATCCGATTTTTCCCGGCAAGCGCGACAGCAGCACCTCCGGCACCGGCCCCCTTTCAGCCAAGGGAAGCTCCACAGGAGACGGCCAACGCACCGCAAGGACTGCATTCCAAATGTTCGCCCGACCAGCTTGCCCAAAATTTTGAGCGTTCGTGTGCCAGGGCACAGCCTGTCTTGATTTCTTACGCTTTCAATGTGAATCCAGAATTTTTGCCTCCGGTGTCCGGATCATGGGTCCGGACTTTGGCGCGTGGATGGCCTGCCGGACCCGAGGTTGAAAAAACCGGGAAAACCGCCATATCCATTCCAACCGATGTTGAATCTGCCCCGCCGGGCAACAATTCTATGAAAACTGCGAACACCGATATGCCCTTGAAGAAAGTTCCTGCCGTGCAGCCCAAATCCACCCAAGCCCAACTTCTCGCCGCTGCAGACGCCCTGCTCAAAGGCGCGGCTCCTGCCAAAAAGAAACCCGGCCGCCCGCCCAAGGCGCCTGCGGCGGAAGGCGCCCCAGTGGCCGAAGCCGTGCCCAAGCGCGGCCGCAAAACCAAGGACTCCGTGCTGGACGGCGACGAAGACCTGTCCGACATCGAGGCCGAATTTGCCGAGGAGCCGGCAGCGGTCGAGGTGACGGCCACGGCCGAAAAGGTCAAGCCGCTGCGCATGAAGATCAGCAAGGCCAAGGAGCGCGCGCTGATGAAGGAATTCGGCCTGGACGAAACCGTCCTGTCCGAGGAAGACATCCTCAAGCGCCGCGTGCGCCTGAAAACCCTGATCAAGCTCGGCAAGACGCGCGGCTACCTGACGCACGGCGAAATCTCCGACCACCTGCCCGACAAGCTGGTCGATGCCGAAACGCTCGAAGTCGTCATCAACATGCTCAACGACATGGGCGTGGCGGTGTACGAGCAGGCGCCCGATGCCGAAACCCTGCTGCTGAACAACACCGGCGCCACCGTGGCGACCGAGGAAGAGGCGGAAGAAGAAGCCGAAGCCGCGCTGTCCACCGTGGACAGCGAGTTCGGCCGCACCACCGACCCGGTCCGCATGTACATGCGCGAAATGGGCACGGTCGAACTCCTGACGCGCGAAGGCGAGATCGAGATTGCCAAGCGCATCGAGGGCGGCCTGATGCGCATGATGGAAGCCATCTCGGAAAGCCCCGCGACGATTGCCGAAATCATGCGGCTGGCCGATGAAATCCGCGAAGGCAAGGTGGTGATCTCCACCGTCGTGGACGGCTTCACCATTGCCAACGAGGCCGACGACTATGTGGCCGAGGAAGACTTCGACGAGTTCGACGAAGACGACGACGACGACGGCAAGGGCGGCTCCAAGGCGCTGACCAAGAAGCTCGAAGAGCTGAAAAAGGAGGCGCTCAGCCGTTTCGAGAAGGTCGGCGCGTATGCCGAAAAAGTCCAGAAGACCTATGAAAAGGAAGGCTACGGCACGCCCACCTACCTGAAGACGCAAAAGGCCCTCAGCGACGAGCTGATGACGGTGCGCTTCACCGCCAAGACGATTGAAAAGCTGTGCGACCTGCTGCGCGGCCAGGTGCTCGACGTGCGCAAGAAGGAACGCGAGCTGCGCCGCATCATCGTCGAGAAATGCGGCATGCCGCAGGAAGTCTTCATCAAGGACTTTCCGCCCAACCTGCTGAACCTGAAATGGGTTGAAAAGCAGGTCGCTTCCGGCAAGCCGTGGTCCAACGTCATGGCCCGCAACATTCCGCCCATCCAGGAGTTGCAGACCAAGCTGGGCGAGTTGCAGTCGCGCGTCGTCGTGCCGCTGGCGCACCTGAAGGACATCAACAAGCGCATGAACGAGGGCGAGTCCAATTCGCGCGACGCCAAGAAGGAAATGATCGAGGCCAATTTGCGCCTGGTGATCTCGATTGCCAAGAAGTACACCAACCGCGGCCTGCAGTTCCTCGACCTGATCCAGGAAGGCAACATCGGCCTGATGAAAGCGGTGGACAAGTTCGAATACCGGCGCGGCTACAAGTTCTCGACCTATGCGACCTGGTGGATCCGCCAGGCGATCACGCGCTCGATCGCCGACCAGGCGCGCACCATCCGCATCCCGGTGCACATGATCGAGACGATCAACAAGATGAACCGCCTGTCGCGCCAGCATCTGCAGGAGTTCGGCTTCGAGCCCGACGCTTCCAT
Organism: Polaromonas sp.; assembly: GCA_028292345.1. Taxonomy (GTDB): domain Bacteria; phylum Pseudomonadota; class Gammaproteobacteria; order Burkholderiales; family Burkholderiaceae_C; genus Polaromonas. The sequence goes on from JAQGMN010000003.1 coordinate 6,069, forward strand.
CCTGGCCGAGAAGATGGAGATTCCGGAAGAGAAGATCCGCAAGATCATGAAAATCGCCAAGGAGCCGATCTCGATGGAAACGCCGATTGGCGACGACGACGACTCGCACTTGGGCGACTTCATCGAGGACGGCGCCAACACCGCGCCGCTAGAAGCCGCCATGCAGGCCGGCCTGCGCGATGTGGTCAAAGACATCCTCGACAGCCTGACGCCGCGCGAGGCCAAGGTGCTGCGCATGCGCTTCGGCATCGAAATGTCCACCGACCACACGCTGGAGGAAGTCGGCAAGCAGTTCGACGTGACCCGCGAGCGCATCCGCCAGATCGAGGCCAAGGCGCTCAGGAAGCTCAAGCACCCGAGCCGCAGCGACAAGCTGCGCAGCTTCATCGACACGCTGTAAATCCGGTAAGCCCTGGTGTTCCGGGCTGCCGAATCAACAGACAAATAGCTGGTTTTCGTCCGTCCAGCGGGCGCTTCCAGCTATTTTTTTGAGAGCAGATTTCTCAAGTTGCAGCAAATTCACCGCTGGTTTCTACAGGCCGCAATCCATCACTCGGTCTCGAAGCCTTCGGCCTGCAGCTTCCACAGCCGGGCAAAGGTGCCATCGCGGGCGCGCAGCTCGGCCGGCGTGCCGTCCTCCACGACGCGGCCGCCGACGATCACCACCACCCGGTCGAAGGACGACACAGTGGACAGCCGGTGCGCCACGGCGATCACGGTGCGGCCGCGCATCAACTTGCCCAGCGCGCTCTGGATTTCGCTTTCCGACTCGCTGTCCAGCGCCGAGGTCGCCTCGTCGAGCAGCAGGATGGGCGCGTCCTTGAGCAGCGCCCGGGCAATGCCCACGCGCTGGCGCTGGCCGCCCGAGAGCTTCACGCCGCGCTCGCCGACCAGCGTGTCGTAGCCCTGCGGCAGCTGGTTGATGAAATCGTCGCAATGCGCATGGTGCGCCGCCGCATGCACCGCCTCGTCGCTGGCGTGCGGGTTGCCGTAGCGCAGGTTCTCGCGGATCGAGCGGTGCATCAGGCCGATGTCCTGCGGCACGGCGGCAATCGCCGCGCGCAGGCTGTCCTGGCCGACCTCGGCAATCGGCTGGCCGTCGATCAGGATGCGCCCGGCGTGCGGGTCCGACACGCGCGTGATCAGCCGCAGCAGCGTGGATTTGCCCGCGCCCGACGGGCCGACCACGCCCAGGCGCTGGCCGGCCGGCACGCGCAGGCTCAGGTGGCTGAAGACCGGCGGCCCCTCGCCGTAGGAAAAGCTCACATCGTCCAGGCAGATCTCGCCAGCGCCGGGCACGAAGGGCCGGGCCTGCGGCACGTCGGCCACCTGGTGCGGCGTGGCCACCACGCCGAGCATCTCGGTGATGACGCTGGCCTGCTGCGAAGCATCGACCAGCGACAGCGCCAGGTCCCGCGAGCCGTGCAGGATGCGAAAGGTCAGCGCGCTGATGACCACCACGTCGCCGGCCATCGACTGGCCGTTGCGCCAGGACTCGACCGCCCAGATCAGCATGCCGCCGGCCATCACCCACAGGAACAGGTCGTGCAGCGCCCGGGTTTTCTCCAGGTAGATCCAGCTGCGCTGCTGCACCTGCGCTTCCTTGCCGAAGGCTTTTTGCAGCCGCTGGTATTCGCGCTGGCGGGCCGAGAAGGCCTGCACCGTCCAGATGTTGGACACCACGTCCACCAGCTCGCCGCCGACCTGCGCGGCCTGCTCGGCAAACTGCTGCTGCAGCGGCCGGGCGCGCAGGCCGAGCCAGCCGATGACCACGGCGACCAGCGCGACGAAGGCGATGAGCGCGCCGGCCATGCGGGCGTCGATGCTGATGACGACGATCAGGGCGCCGACAAAATCGACACACGGCGGGAGGATGCGCCAGATCATGGTGCTGAGGAATGCGGCGGTCGTGCCGGCGGTGGCGGTGATGCGGTTGCCCAGCGAGCCGGCCATGTGCTCGGAGAAATAATCGAGCGAATGCCCCGACAGGTGGCGAAACAGGTCCAGCCGGATGTCCACGCCGGTCTGCACGATGGAGCGGCAGCTCAGCCAGCCGCACAGGCGCCAGCAGACGCTTTCGGCGGCGATCAGCGAGATGAACAGCGCCAGCCAGTACCAGATCTGCCGGCTGGTGCGGTCGTCGCCGGCCATGGTGTCCACGATCAGCTTCATGCCGTACTGCACGCCGACCGAGCAGGCCGCCCCGCCCACGACCAGCAGCAGCAGCGGCCCGAAGAGCCAGGCCCTGCGCCGCACATAGCGCCAGATGAAGGCGCCGGTCCCCGAAGGCAGCGCCTCATCGGCGTCTTTTTGCCTGGGCAACGACCCAGCCGCCGGGCGGGGCGAAGCGTCCTGTTCCTGCCGCGATCCGGCCGGCGCCCAGCCATCGCCAGGGCCGTCGGCGGCCAGACGCTTGCGCAGCGTAGCGTAAGCGTCAGCCAACTGACGGCTCCGTCAACGCATGCCGCGGGATGCTGGCGGCTTGGAGCGGGTCAGGCCGCTTGCGCTGCGCCAGCAGCATCGTGCCCACCGCATGCAGGTCGTCAACAATGGCCAGGCACTTGCCGCGCATTTCCTCGGTGGGCGCCAGCAGGTCGGGCACCATGATGACCGGCATGCCCGCAGCATGCGCGGCGCGCACGCCGTTGTAGGAATCCTCAAGCGCCAGGCAGCGGCCGGGGGGCATTCCCAGGGCATGGGCCGCCTTGAGGAAAAGGTCGGGATGCGGCTTGCCACGGGCCACATCGTCGCGGGTAATGATCGCCTGGAAGCGCTCGGCAATGCCGGCCCGCTGCAGATGGTGCAGCGCCTTGTCGCGCGCCGACGAGGTGGCGACCGCATGCGGCAGCCCGGCGCGGTCAAGCTGGTCGAGCAGTTCCATCACGCCCGGCTTGAGCTGCAGGGCGCCGCCCTCGATCAGCGCATGCAGGTGCTGCGACGCCGCCCCGAAAAGCGCTTCGGCGGGCGCCGCCGGGCCATAGTGCTCCAGCAAAAGCCGCCGGTTGCCATCGGCGGGAACACCGATCAGGAGCGCGCAAAACGCTTCCGTCAGGCCCAGCCCCAGGTCCTGGCCGGCAAGCAAGATCGCGCGGCGCGCCAGGCTTTCGGTGTCCAGCAGCAAGCCGTCCATGTCGAACACCACCGCATCCATGCTGAAACCTTCAAGGGCGCGGCCGCTGGCTGAAGCGGCGTCGAATCCGTGCCCGTCAACTCTGTTCATACTCAATTCCTCTCGTGTGTCATGTTTTTGGCCGGCCATGTATAAGGCGTTTAAGCGGGGCTGTATTGCACAGCCTTTGCTACTTCAGACCGGACAGTTTTCAACTCATGCATCGCCATCAAGAAGCGTTCCGGCCACGCAGGCCATCACGGCGCCCCGGGCGCCGCGTTGCTGCAATACGCCCACCGCCTTGGCCAGCGAAAGGCGCAGCCGGATGTCGCCTGCCAGGTCCTGGCCAAACACGTCCGTCACGCCCAGAAGTGCATCCACCAGACCGGCCGGGCCGGGCGCTGCCGCTGAAACCGCGGCTTGCAACTGCCCATGCAGCGGGTCGGACAACGCGATCGGTCGGCCGGCCTCGTTCATGCCGGCCACACAGCGCATCCAGGCAGCCACCGCCAAAAGGGTGCAGGGCGCGGGCCGCGCGGCCTGGCGGTTCTCGCGCAGCGAGGCCAGCAGGCGCGTCGGCAGCTTGGTGGAAGCATCGCGCGCCACGCGTTCGAGCCGGTGGGCGATGCCGCGGCTGCGCCAGCGCGCCAGCAACTGGCGGGCATAGGCGTTGATGTCGTGGTCGCTCGGCGGCAGCGTCGGCTTTTGCTCGTCCAGCATGAAGCGCAGGGCATAGGCGGCAAAGCCCGGCACGGCCATCGCATCGGCCACGGTTTCGCATCCGGCCAGCAGTCCCAGGCAGGCAATCGCCAGATGGCCGCCGTTGAGCAGCCGCAGCTTGGACGCCTCCCAGGGGCCGACATCGGCCACATACTGCGCGCCCACCAGGTCCCAGCGCGGGCGGTCGCCGTCGAATTGCTCGATCACCCACTGGCTGAAGGGCTCGGCCGACACCGGCGCCGCATCGACCAGGCCCAGCGCGCGCCTGGCCTGCGCCCGGTCTTCGTCTGTCGTGGCGGGCACGATCCGGTCCACCATCGTCGAGGGAAACTGCACCTGGCCCGCGATCCAGCCGGCCAGCGCGTCGTCGTGCAAGGCGGCATAGTCGATGCACAACTGCCGAAGCAGTCTGCCGTTGGACGGCAGGTTGTCGCAGCACAGGACCACCGGGGGCAGAACACCGCTGGCGCGCCGCTGCGCCAGGCCATCGACCAGAACGCCGATGGCGCTTTTCGGATGAACCAGCTGAAGGTCTTGCAGGACTGCAGGATGGCTGGCATCCAGGCGGCCGGTGGCCGGATCGGCGACATAGCCGGCCGTCGTGATGGTCAGCGTCACGATGCGCACCGCCGGATCGGCCAGCGCCCGGCGCAGCGCCAGCGGCCGGGCCGGGGCGAACACCAGGTCGCACAAGGTGCCGACGATGCTGACGCGCGTCTGCCCGGGGCCGCGCTCCAGCACGCTGTACAGCCCGTCCTGGGCGGCCAGCGCCTGCGTGGTTCCGGGGGTCTGCAAACTGGCCCCGACAATGCCCCAGGGCGCGGGCCGGCTTTTGCCTTGCAAAGCCGACAGGCCCTGCTCCGCCTCAATCGCCTGCTGCGTGAGGAAGGCCTGGTGCGCCCGGTGAAACGAGCCGCAGCCCAGGTGCACAATGCCGGTGCGCAGGGCGGCCGGGTCAAACGACGGGCGTTGCACATCCTGCGGCAGCGCATTCAGGCGGGACCTTGACAAGCGGGGCAGCGGCGGGGAAACGGCATGTCCCCCGCTGATTTCAAATGGCAGCGATGTTTTCATGAATTGTGACTTCCGGATTTTCTGGAGCACGCCAGGATGTTTGGCCGTATCTCCACGGAAAAGGGCGACAGGTCAGGCGTTGGCGGCGGAGGTCGGCACGCCGGCGATCGGATAGTCGCTCCAGCCGCCTTCGGGCTGCTGGGCCTTGACCAGCCAGGCAAGCACGGCCGGGTTGCTGTCCAGCAGGTAGCGCCAGCCATCGGCCAGCAAGGCGGTCAGCGCATCAGGCGGCAGGTCGATGTCCTGCAGGTCCTTGCCGACGGCGGCAAAGGTCGTGTGCACCTGGGCGCACTGGTAGTCCTGCATGATCCGGTCCGACTCGGCGCGCACCCGCTGGCCCAGGCCGGCATCGCGAAACAGGCCCACCGGCCGGGTGTGCAGCACGGCGGCCGCGTCAATGATGCCGACATTCTGGTATTCGAGCTTTTTCGGCCACAGCGAATCGAGTCCCCAGCCCCAGCCGGTCGGGCTCAGGTCAAACGTGGGCAGCAGCCGTTCGAGCGCCCGCACGCTGAAGCACGGCACCATGATTTCGACAAAACCGGTGCGCCGCGCAAAGCAGCGGCGGTTGCGCATCGTGCTGTAGTGCGCATAGTAGGAGGCTTCATGCAGCGCTGGCGCGCACAAGTCGAAAGACAGCTCCCGGGCCAGGCTGAACATCCGGTTGATGGTGTCCTGGCTGGCCAGAATGTCGTCGTCGGGAAGCCAGATGTACTCGTAGTCCCGCCAGCCCTGCCAGTCGTTGAGCAGGGCGCGCAAGCCGGTCCATTTGGGGCCGACGATCACATCGCCCAGGGTAAGCGCGGATTCGTCATGGACATGCACAGCCTGGTAAGGGCACAGATACAAATCCCAGTTCCTGAATTCGGCGGGCGACAGCCAGGTGGGATGAAGGGAGTTTTGGCCGACGCGGGCGACGACGAGATTTTGGCGGTTCATAAAAAAATTAATAGGAATCAAAGATGAAACCTAGTTTGGCGCCAGCATTTTCCGGAGGCGCCAGTTTTAATCTTCACGAACTGTAGGAAGGTTCTTGTCGAGTCAGCGCCATCGCTGGGGCTGAAGAAATGCCTTGCAAGCCAGGCAGGCAGGCGCATGCGCGTCAGGCTTTTTATCCCTGCGCGGCGTCCAGACCGCCCGACGCCTGCTTCACCGGGTACTCAGGGTCATGTCATTGCGCAATGATCGTCAGGAGTTCCTGCCGGGTGGCCGGATCGGCCATGTAGCGCCCATACAGCGGCGACATCCGCCGGATCATGGGCGCCGTGTCCTTGACCTTGACAAACTGCACGCCCTGCCCGGCCGTCACTTCCAGCGCCAGCGCCACCCGCTTGTTCCACAGCTCGCGCATCAGCA
>JAQGMN010000053.1 GCA_028292345.1 Polaromonas sp.
AGCAGGTCATGCTGACCTATGAAATGCCGCTGGGCGAGATCGTGCTGGACTTTTTCGACAAGCTCAAGTCGGTCTCGCGCGGCTATGCGTCCATGGACTACGAGTTCAAGGAGTTCCGCGCCTCCGACGTGGTCAAGGTCGATATTCTCCTCAACGGCGAAAAGGTCGATGCGCTGTCCATCATCGTCCACCGCAGCCAGTCGGCGTATCGGGGCAGGGCGGTGGTGGCCAAGATGCGCGAGATCATCTCGCGCCAGCAGTTCGACGTGGCGATCCAGGCGGCCATCGGCGCCAACATCATTGCCCGCGAGACCATCAAGGCGCTCCGCAAGAACGTGATCGCCAAATGCTACGGCGGCGACATTTCCCGCAAGAAGAAACTTCTTGAGAAACAAAAGGCAGGCAAGAAACGCATGAAACAAATCGGATCGGTGGAAGTTCCCCAAGAGGCGTTCCTGGCTATCTTGCAGGTGGAAGACTGATGCGCGGCGTCATGAGCTCCCTCACCGCCGTCGTGCTGGCCGGGTTCGTCGGCTACGGCGCCGCCTGGTACTTCGGCCTGGTCGAAGGAAACTTTTCCGCCCTGCTGTTCCTGGCCGCCGTGGTGACCGGAATCTACTGGGTGGCCGAGCGGCTTTATTTCCTGCCGCAACGGCGCAAGGCCGTGGCCGCCCTGGAGGCGAACGCTGCCAGCCGCCAGGCCGAGCTGGCCAAGATGGGCATCAGCCAGGTCGATGACAACACCCGGGAAGCCAGGAGCCGGCTGATCATGCAGCCGTGGTGGCTGGATTGGACCGCCGGGCTGTTCCCGGTGATCGTCATCGTTTTCCTGCTGCGCTCCTTCCTGTTCGAGCCCTTCAAGATACCGTCGGGTTCGATGATTCCGACGCTGCTCGTCAACGACCTGATCCTGGTGAACAAGTTCCATTACGGCGTGCGCCTGCCGGTCATCAACCTCAAGGTGATCGACAACCACAGCCCCGAGCGGGGCGACGTCATGGTGTTTCGCTACCCGCCCAAGCCCAGCCTGGACTACATCAAGCGCGTGGTCGGCATTCCGGGCGACGAGGTGGCCTACCTGAACAAGAAGCTCACCATCAACGGCAAGCCGCTGCCCAAGGTGGCCCTGCCTGATTTTTTCGATGCCGATTCGATGCGCTATGCCAAACAGTTTGAGGAAATCAACGGCGAGCGGAAATACCGGCTGCTCAATGACGACGACCGTCCGCCCTTCATTGCCGGCGCCGACAATTTCCCCTACCGCGACCATTGCCGCTACAGCACCGAGGGCGTGGTGTGCAAGGTGCCCGAAGGGCATTACTTCATGATGGGCGACAACCGTGACAATTCTCTCGATTCTCGCTATTGGGGCTTTGTTCCCGAGCAGAACATTGTGGGCAAGGCATTTTTTGTATGGATGAACTTTGGTAATCTCAAGCGCATCGGTACTTTTGATTGAGCGGGAACAAGTTGGCGCTTGAACCCCGAAAAAAGTTCATTTCCATCAATCCTTCCAGAGAGAAGCAGCAATGAAACAAAAACAACGCGGTATTTCCTTCCTCGGCGTTCTGTTGGTCGGCATCGTCGTTGCCTGCGCCTTCGTTCTGGGTGCGCAGGTGCTGCCGACGCTGATTGAATTTCAGGCCATCACCAAGGCGGCAACCAAGGCCACTGCGGGCAACACGGTGCCTGAAGTCAGGGCCATCTTCGACAAGGCCGGGCAGATCGATGACATCCGTTCGATTTCCGGCAAGGATCTGGAAGTGACGAAAGAGGGCGAAAAAACCGTGGTGGCTTTTGCCTACACACGCGAAATCCACATGGCCGGACCCGCCTACCTGCTGCTCAAATACAACGGGCGATCCAAATAAGTGCGCACTGCCTTACCTTCCAGCCCCGCCTTGCAGGCCCTGCAAAAACGCCTGCAGCATGAATTCGCCAATCCCAGGCTGCTCGAACAGGCGCTGACGCACCGCAGCTTTTCCTCCGACCACAACGAACGGGTTGAATTCCTGGGCGACTCCGTCCTGAACCTGGCCGTGGCCGGACTGCTCTACGAGCAGTTGAGCGATCTGCCCGAGGGCGACCTGTCGCGCGTGCGCGCCAACCTGGTCAAGCAGGACACGCTGCACCATCTGGCCGTGGTGCTGGGCCTGCCCGACCTGCTGCGGCTGGGCGAGGGCGAAGCCCGTTCGGGCGGAAAAAACCGGCCCTCCATGCTGGCCGATGCGCTCGAAGCCGTGATCGGCGCGGTCTACCTGGATGCGGGCTACGACAAGGCCGACCAGCTGGTGCGCCGCCTGTTCAAGGATGTCGAGGTGAACCCGCAGATGAAAGCCATCGGCAAGGACCCGAAAACCGAATTGCAGGAGTGGCTCCAGGGGCGCAAAATGCGGCTTCCTGCCTACAAGGTGGTCGGCACGATCGGTGCGGCGCACCAGCAGACATTCGAGGTGGAATGCGAAATCACCGAATTCGGCCGCGCCGAACGCGGCATTGGCAATTCGCGCCGGGCGGGCGAGCAGGCCGCCGCCAGCGCCATGCTGCTTTACGTCAAGACGCTGGCCGCCTGACTGCCTTTTTGCCTACGCCGCCCCCGGCTTGCCACCCAACACGATTGAATTGATTATGAGTACCGGAAAAAAAGAACCCAGCCAACCCGTCAACCCCTTGCCCCAGGCTGGGGAAACAGGCTCATCCCCTGAATCGCTGGAGCCGGCCCAGAGCCAGGACGCCATCGACGCGATGCTCGCCCAGGCGACGGCCTTGCGTGGCGCGGCCGTGCCGGCCGACAGCGGCGCGCCCAGCCTTGCGCCCGTGGGCGAGCAGCGCTGCGGCCTGATCGCCATCGTCGGCAAGCCCAACGTGGGCAAGTCCACCCTGCTCAATGCGCTGGTCGGGCAGAAGGTCAGCATCACCTCGCGCAAGGCGCAGACCACGCGCCACCGCATCACCGGCATGCGCACACGCGCCGCGACGCAGTTCGTGTTCGTCGATACGCCCGGTTTTCAGACCCGGCACGGCAACGCGCTGAACCGCTCGCTGAACCGCACGGTGGTCGGCGCGGTCAATGACGTCGACCTGATCGTTTTCGTGGTCGAGGCCGGCCAGTTCAACCTGGCCGATGCCAAGGTGCTGGCGCTGCTGCCCGAGAAAACACCGGCCATCCTGCTGGCCAACAAGTTCGACCTGATCCACCGCCGCGCCGAAATCGCGCCCTGGCTGCGGTCCATGCAGGAGCGGCACAACTTTGCCGAATTCGTGCCCATGTCGGCCAACAATGCCAAGGATGTCGAGCGCCTGTTCGGCATCTGCGAAAAATACCTGCCGGTCCAGCCCTGGATGTATGGCGCCGACGAGCTGACCGACCGCAGCGACCGCTTCATGGCTGCCGAGATCATCCGCGAAAAGCTGTTTCGCCTGACCGGCGACGAACTGCCCTACACCTCGACCGTCATCATCGACCAGTACGAGGAAGAAGGGAACCTGCGCAAGATTGCCGCGACCATCGTCGTCGAGCGCGACGGCCACAAGGGCATGATCATTGGCGAGAAGGGTGAAAAGCTCAAGCGCATCGGCACCGAGGCGCGGCACGAACTCGAAGCGCTGACCGGCGGCAAGGTGTTCCTGGAAATCTGGGTCAAGGTCCGCTCCGGCTGGGCCGATGACGAGGCGCGCGTCAAGACCTTCGGCTATGAATGATGGCCCCCACGGTCGCCCACTGCGTGTGGCTCCCTGCCCCCCGAGGGGGCCGCTGCGCCTGCGGCCCGGCAAAGCCGGTTCCGCGGCCCTTGCTGGCCGGCAGACGTTCACGCCGGTGCCCATTTTCGTCTTACTCCCTCTCCCTCTGGGAGAGGGCAGGGGTGAGGGCTTCCCCGTATCCAGCCAACTTGGGAGCGCCGGCGCTGCTGTGGAATGCGGAGAGTTGCGCGTGCCACGTCTGGTTTGGCCGCAACTTGAATCGCTGATTGCTTGACCTGGCAACCTTCCCTTGGCCACCCAACGCATCAACAACGAGCCCGCCTATGTGCTGCACCGCTACGACTGGAGCGAGTCCAGCCTGATCCTCGATGTGTTCACCCGCCACTACGGACGCGTGGCGCTGGTGGCGCGTGGGGCCAAGAAGCCCAGTTCCAGCTTCCGGCCCATTTTGCTGCCTTTGCAGCCGCTGCATGTCGCCTTTGGCGGCGATGCCGAGATTCGCAACCTGAAAAGCGCCGAATGGCAGGGCGGCCATGTGATGCCCAGCGGCGATGCGCTGCTGTCGGGCTACTACCTCAATGAACTGCTGATGCGCCTGCTGGCCCGGGACGACCCGCATCCGGTATTGTTCGACGCCTATGCCGCCACGGTCCAGCTGCTGGCCAGCCAGAACGCCGACACGCTTCAGCTGGCGCTGCGCGCCTTCGAGCTGCGCCTGCTGCAGGGCATTGGCCTGCTGCCCCTGCTGGATGTGGAAACCGCGACGCTGGCGCCCCTGGCCGCGCAGGAGCGCTATGTGCTGGTCGCCGAAGCCGGCCTGCGCCAGGCGAACGACGACGACCGGGTCAGCCTGGCGGGCGAGCACTGGCAGGCGCTGCAGCAGTCGCTGGGCGAGCAGGCGCTGTTTTCCGATACGCTGCGGGCCTGCGTGCCGGCCGCCAACGAGCTGAAAATCCAGCTGCGCGCCTTGCTGCACTACCATTGCGGCGTCAGGGTTTTGAAAACCCGGCAGATGATGATGGACCTGCAGGCCCTTTAACGCTTTATTTCGAATGATCTCGCCATGATTGCCTTATTCCACCATTCCGATCATCGTTCGCACCCGCCCCATCCGCCAGGGACGCTGAAGACGGCGCTGTCGGTCAATGTCAACAAGGTGGCGCTGCTTCGCAATACACGGCACCTGGACATTCCGAGCGTGCTGCGCGCGGCCGAGCTGTGCCTGAAGGCCGGCGCCCAGGGCATCACGGTGCATCCCCGGCCGGACGAGCGCCATATCCGCGCCGACGACGTGTATGAAATCGCCGCGCTGATGAAGGACTGGCCGCACTGCGAGTTCAACATCGAGGGCAACCCGCTGCAGAACCTGATGCATTTCGTTCGCGACCTGTCGGCCCGGGGCCTGCCGCTGCACCAGTGCACCTTCGTGCCCGACAGCGAAGACCAGTTCACCAGCGACCACGGCTGGAGTTTTCCGCAGGATGCCGAACGCCTGCGGCCGCACATCGAATACGCCCATGCGCGCGGCGTGCGCGTCAGCCTGTTCATGGACCCGGTTCCCGAGGCCATGGCCGCTGCCAAGGGCGTGGGCGCCGACCGTGTCGAGCTGTACACCGAAAGCTATGCCCGGGCCTGGTCCGGCCCTGAAAAACACAAGGCATTGAGCCAGTTTGCGCAGACTGCGCGGGTGGCCACTGCTATCGGTTTGGGAGTCAATGCGGGACACGACCTGAACCGGGACAACCTGGCCGAATTCCTGCGCGCCGTGCCCGGCGTGCTTGAAGTGTCGATCGGCCATGCGCTGATTGCCGACGCGCTGGAACTGGGCTACGAGGCCACGGTGAAAGACTACCTGCGCTGCATCGACCAGGCCTTCGCGCCCGCCGCCGCGGACTGATGATCTACGGCATCGGCACCGACATCTGCGACATCCGCCGCATCCGCGCCAGCCTGGCGCGCCATGGCGAACGTTTCGCCCGGCGAATCCTCAGCGATGGCGAACTGGCGACCTGGACCGAGCGCAGCGCCCGCTGGCCGGACCGGGGCGTCAGCTACCTGGCGACCCGTTTTTCCGCCAAGGAAGCCTTCAGCAAGGCGATTGGCCTGGGCATGCGCATGCCGATGACCTGGCGGCACTGCGAAATCGCCAAGGCGCCCAGCGGCAAGCCCGAGATCGTGCTGCATGCCGCGCTCAAGGAGTGGTTTGACGCGCGGGAACTGACGGCCCACATCACCGTGACCGATGAAACCGACTATGCCGCGAGTTTTTGCGTTGTAGAGAAAAAATAGCCACTGCGCAGGCACCGCCTGCATAAGCCGCTATGAATTTAAGAGTGACCCTGAAAAGATCCCCATGACCCAGCACGCCCCCCTCATCATCGACATCGCCGGCCTCAAGCTAAGCAAGGACGACCGCCGCCGCCTCAGGCATCCGCTGACCGGCGGCATCATCCTGTTTGCCCGCAACTGGAAAGACCGCCAGCAGCTCGGCAAGCTGTGCGCCGAGATCAAGGTCCTCCGCGACGACCTGCTCATCTGCGTGGACCACGAAGGCGGCCGGGTGCAGCGCTTTCGCACCGACGGCCTGACCCACCTGCCGCCGATGCGCGCCCTGGGCCAGCAGTGGATGCGCGACCAGCTGGCCGCCACCAATGCCGCCACCGCCTGCGGCTATGTGCTGGGCGCCGAATTGCGCGCCTGCGGCGTCGATTTCAGCTTCACGCCGGTGCTGGACCTCGATTTTGGCGAAAGCGGCGTGATCGGCGACCGCGCCTTCGGCCGCGACCCGCGCATTGTCAGCCTGCTGGCCAAGAGCCTGATGCACGGCCTCTTGCAAAGCGGCATGGCCAACTGCGGCAAGCATTTTCCCGGCCACGGTTTTGTCAAGGCCGATTCGCACACCGACGTTCCGGTGGACACGCGCACCTTGAAGGCCATCCTGCAGGATGACGCCGCGCCCTACGAATGGCTCAACACCACGCTGTCGAGCGTGATGCCGGCGCATGTGATCTATCCCAAGGTCGATGCGCGGCCAGCCGGTTTTTCCAGCAAATGGCTGAACTTCATCCTGCGCAGCCAGCTCGGCTTTGGCGGCGCCATTTTCAGCGACGACCTGAGCATGGCCGGCGCCCGGCTGATCGACGGCGTGGAGGTGAGCTACACCGAGGCGGCTTTGGCCGCGCTGAATGCCGGCTGCGACATGGTGCTGCTGTGCAACCAGTCGTTGGAGGGCGGCAGGCCGGTCGATGACTTGCTCGACGGCATGGCCGAGGCGCTGCTCAAAGGGCGCTGGGACGCGCTGGAAGCCAGCGAACTGCGCCGGCTGGCCCTGCTGCCGCAGACGCCGGCGCACGAATGGGATGAACTCATGGTGCATCCGGCCTACATGCATGCGCTGAGCCTGATTCCCTGACAGTCGCTGGCCTCGCCGGTTTCAGGCCATGGCCGGCCATTCCAGTTTGCCCGCCGCATCGATGTGCGTCAGGTACACGCGCAGGTCGAACTCGTACTGGTGGTACTGCGGCTCCATGTAGGTGCACAGCTGGTAGAAGGCCTTGTCATGGCCTTTTTCCTTGATGTGCGCCAGTTCATGCACCGCGATCATCCGTAGAAACTCGACCGGCACCTCCTTGAACAGCGACGCCACCCGGATTTCGCGCTTGGACTTGAGCTTGCTGCCCTGCACCCGCGAAATCGCCCGGTGCGTGCCCAGCGCATGGGTGATGATCTGCAGCTTGCTGTCGAACGCCACCTTGGACAGCGGCTCCGAATTGCGCAAGAACTCATTCTTGAGCGCCATCACATAGTCATACAGAGCCTTGTCGGTGCGTACCGCATGGGCATGGCGGTACTTGGCGAGCAAGGTGTCGCCCAGGCTGCCCTTGGCCAGCAACTGCTGAACCTGGGTTCTTAGGTTCTCCGGATAGCCGGCGAGGTATTTCATGGAAGTCACTGTTGTTTTTGTAGCTGGGAGTGCCGACGGGTCAAGCGCCAGGGCCTGTTTTCATTCAATAAACCGCAGCCAGGTCGACGCTGCAGAAGGCTGCCGCATGGTAGCGGAAACCGGCCGTCCACTGATCAGCCTGCGGCCCGATCCACCCGCGTTGCTTGTGTATGGAAAAGTAATTCTCATGGAAGTAGATGCGGCAGGCGAGAAGAATCGCAAGCCGGTTCGCAGACAAGGACAGCCTTCGTCTCCTCACCCGGCGAACTGAAAGGCGCCTGCGAGCGAAATCGCTCGCAGTTCGACAATCTCGTTGGAAGGGAAGCATGATGGCAAAAAACATACTGCGATTCACCCAGGACATGGCCGCCGCCGAGCATGAAGTCACGCAGCTGGGCGGCCGCATCACCCAGCAGTTCAGCCCGACGGTCTTTGTGGCCGAAGTTCCGGATGCGACCGACGAAGCGGCGATGACCGCATCGACAGGCCAGCCCGCCCAGGCGCTCGACGAGGCCTCGCAACTGGCCGTCGACGCCTGGAACAGCGGCGTCCAGGCCAGGGGCGCCCGTGCCGGCCAGGCGCGCTCGGCCACCGAGGGCCTGACCTGGGACACGCCGGGCTACCAGCCGCCGCGCGAACTGGACACGCTCGAAGCCGGGACGCGCGCGGCCGGCGCCCCTGAAGCCCCGGCCGAATCGACTGGCACGCCCACCAGCCGCTACATGATCGGTTCGGTGGCGGTCGGTGTCGTGCTGGTGTCGCGCAACACCGGCGCGGAAGTCCTGAGCGCTGCCGAACGGACCAAGATCATCCAGGAAGTGCAGGAGGGGCTGGGCTGGCTGGCCGGCGTCGAGCCCCGGGCGCGGGTGTCCTTTGTCTACGACATCCGGAACATCACGGTGACATCCGCGCCCGGCCCGTATGCCGGCGTTGCCGATGCCTACGAACGCTACGAGCGCGACTGGCGCGACGCCGCGCTGGCCAGCATGGGCTATGCCGCCGGGCGGGCCGGCTACCAGAAGTACGCCAGCGACCTGCGCGCCAGCCGGCACACCGACTGGGCCTACGTGGCCTTTTTCACCAAATACCCGCTGAACCATTTCGCCTATGCCATCGTCGAGAAGGTGGTGATGAACTATGCCAACGACGGCTGGGGCCCCGACAACCTCAACCGGGTGTTCGCCCACGAGTCCTGCCACATTTTCGGCGCCGCCGACGAATACGGCTCGTGCGCCTGCGGCGCCACCAGCGGCCACCTGGCGGTGCCCAACAGCAACTGCGTCAACTGCTTCCCGCCGGGGACCCAGCTGTCCTGCCTCATGAACGCCAACACGCTGGACATGTGCACCTTCAGCCGACAGCAGATCGGCTGGGACGAGCGCCTGTTCCCCCGGCAGGTCGGCTGGTCGGGCTGGGTGGCGCTGGGCGCGCCGCCGGTGGGCTTCAGCGGCGCGCCGGCCGTCGTCTCGCGCAACGGCACGGTCTGCAACCTCTATGCGCGCGGCGCCGACAACGCGCTGTGGCAAAAAGCCTGGTTCAACAACGCCTGGCACGACTGGGGCCGGCACAACGACGGCGGCGTGCTGGCGTCCGAGCCGGCGCTGGGGTCGATGGGCCCCGACCATGAGCATGTGTTCGTGCGCGGCACCGACAACCAGGTCTGGCAGAAATTCTGGAAAGCCGCCAGCGGCTGGTCGGGCTGGTTCGCGCTGGGCGCGCCGCCGGCCGGCTTCACCGGCGCGCCGGCCGTCGTCTCGCGCAACGGCTCGGTCTGCAACATCTATGTGCGCGGCAACGACAACGCGCTGTGGCAAAAAGCCTGGTTCAACAATGCCTGGCACGACTGGGCGCGGCACAACGACGGCGGCGTGCTGGCGTCCGAGCCGGCGCTGGGCACCATGGGGCCGGACCATGAGCATGTGTTCGTTCGCGGCACCGACAACCAGGTCTGGCAGAAATGGTGGACCGGCGCAGGCGGATGGTCGGGCTGGGTGGCGCTGGGCGCGCCTCCCGGGGGTTTCACCGGCGCGCCATCGGTCATCTCGCGCAACGGCTCGGTCTGCAACCTCTATGTGCGCGGCGCCGACAACGCGCTGTGGCAGCGCGCTTACTGGAACAACGCCTGGCACGGCTGGGGCCGGCACAACGATGGCGGCGTGCTGGCGTCCGAGCCGGCGCTGGGCACCATGGGGCCGGACCATGAGCATGTGTTCGTTCGCGGCACCGACAATCAGGTCTGGCAGAAGTGGTGGCAGGGCTGATGCGGATGCGTGCGCGCCAACTGGCTCAAGCCTGAGGCCGGTCCGGCTACCGCTGGCGGTTTGGTAACCTTGGCCGATGACGACTTCCCGCAGCGCCTTACCCCCGCCCGCCGCCCACCCCCTGGTCAACCTGGCCCTGCAGGGCGGCGGCTCGCACGGCGCCTTCACCTGGGGCGTGCTGGACGCGCTGCTGGAAGACGGCCGCATCGACTTCGAAGGCCTCAGCGGCACCAGCGCCGGCGCCATGAACGCCGTGGTGCTGGCGCATGGGCTGCTCGGCGCCCCCGGCCAGTCGCGGGTGGCGCGGCACGAGGCGGCGCGGCAGGCGCTGGCGGATTTCTGGAACGGCATTGTCGA